>JACQFZ010000028.1 GCA_016199745.1 Gammaproteobacteria bacterium | reverse complement strand
CGGATCCCGGTGCGCGCTTTGCATCCTGGCCCGAGCGAGAGAACCGCTCAACAAACAGGCCGAATAGATACGTGCAATTTCAACCTCGGGGTAAGCGGTTAATCTTCTTCTTGCAAATCGGGTGGAGTCCATAGATACATGAAGGATTTTTGAAACTGTACGAGTTGCTCGGCGGTCAACAAAAATACGCTCTCATCGCCGCCGCTGGTCGTGAGCCACAAGAAAGGAACCTCAGGGAACGCCGCTTGCAGCGCCTCGTGTGAATTACCGACTTCGGCGATCAAGATGCCGTCCGGTTCTAGGTGGGCCGCGGCACCGCCAAGAATGTTGACGATGTCGTCGAGCCCTTGGGTGCCGGAGGCGAGCGCGAGCTCGGGCTCGTGCTGATACTCATCGGGCAACGTGTCCATCTCCGCCAGCGCTACATACGGCGGATTCGTCACGATCACATCGTAGCGTTCGTGCGTTAGTGCCGAGAATAAATCGGAACGTAGCAAGCGCACGCGTTCGCGCAACCCATGCTGCTCGACGTTGATGCGCGCGACCGCGAGAGCATCTTCGGAAATATCAGCGGCGTCGACCCGCGCATTGGTAAAAGCGTAAGCGCAGGCGATCGCCATGCAGCCGCTGCCGGTACACAGATCGAGCACACGCCGCACGCGCGCCGTGTCGATCCACGGGGCGAATTGCTCTTGTATAAATTCACCGGTAAGCGAGCGCGGCACGATCACGCGTTCATCGACGTAGAACTTCAAGCCGGCGAACCAGGCTTCGTGCAACAGATACGCCGCCGGCTTGCGCGTATGGATGCGCTGCGCAACCAGCGCACGCACGGCGTTTTGTTGGTCGGCGTTGACGGCGTGATCCAGGTTCGGCTCGATGTCGTCCGGCGCCAGCTTGAGCGCGCCGCCGACCAGCCACGCGGCTTCGTCCAACGCGTTGTCGGTGCCGTGGCCGAAATAAACGCCGGCGGCATCCATCTCGGCTTCGGCCCACAGAATCCAATCGCGGACGGTTTGCGGTGTTGTGTAAGGTTCGGTCATGAGCGCAGGCGATGATACAGTGAGGCGCTTCACGGGAGAATCGTAAGAATGTCTGTTGTTACCAACCTATTATCGACGGTTTTTATATGAGTGCTATCGCCACATCGGCCCCGCGCCGCGAGTTGGAAGTCATCGCCCTTGTCGGCTTTGGTCACGGGGTTTCGCATTTCTTCCATTTCATGATCCCGCCGCTGTTTCCCTGGCTCATGCGCGATTTCGGGCTGAGTTTCACCCAAGTGGGCGTGACGACCGCGGTGTTCTTCGTCGTTTCCGGTGTCGGTCAAGCGGCCGCCGGCTTCGTTGTCGATCATTGGGGCGCGCGGCGGATTTTGCTGGCCGGCATCGCCCTGTTCGCGGTTGCGGCGCTGATGCTCGGAATGGCGCCAAGTTATCCGGCGTTGTTGCTTGCCGCCGCCGTTGCCGGTATCGGCAATTGCGTGTTTCATCCGGCCGATTTCACGCTGCTCAATCGTAATGTGTCGTCGGCACGCTTGGGGCATGCCTTCTCGGTCCACGGTCTCGCCGGCAACCTCGGCTGGGCGCTCGGCCCGGCGTTCATGACCGCGCTGACGATGGCATTCGATTGGCGCACGGCGGCGTTTGCCGCCGCGGCGTTGGCATTGCTCGCTTGGGGTGCGATCTTCGTACGTCGCGAAACGATGACAGAAACGCGCATGGCCGTCCCAGCGACGGCGGCGGTGCCGTCTTCAACTTTTACCTTTCTGCGTTCCGGCGCCGTATGGATGTGCTTCTTGTTCTTTTTCTTGGTGACGATGACCTTCGGTGCGTTACAAAACTTTGCGCCGCCGGTGCTGCATCATATATATGGGTTATCGCTGGCGACCGGTGCATCCGCCTTGACCACGTTTCTCTTAGGCGGCGCCGCCGGAATAGTGGTCGGCGGCTTTATGGTGTCGCATAGCGAAGCGCACGATCGCCGCATCGCCTGGATGTTAGTTACGGCGGCGGTGTTCATGACGTTGTTGGCGAGTGGCGCGATTCCCGCTTGGGGCGTATTGCCGCTGATGGCGGCCGCCGGTTTTTGCAGTGGCATCGTCGGCCCATCGCGCGACATGTTGGTGCGGCGGGCGGCGACCGCGCGTTTTGGGCAGCGCGCCTTCGGTCGTGTCTACGGGTTCGTCTATTCTGGTCTCGATCTCGGCCTATCGTTGGCGCCGTTAATTTTCGGGCCGATGATGGATGCCGGGCGTTTTGCCGGGGTGTTGATCGGCGTGGCGTTGATGCAAGGATTAGCGATGTTCACGGCGTTGCGCGTCGGCCGCGGCGCCGCTACTGAATCAGCTTGAGACTCTCGCCGGCCGGCTCACCGTTCGGATACTTATTGTTACGGTGAAGCGATAGATCAGTTCCGGCCGATGACTCTTGGCAGCGCGCTTGCACCGACGTGCTGCACGTACGCTTGCAACTTGGCATCGTCGTATACACCGAACTGCTTGCGGATCTGCGGATCGCTTTGGCGGCCGAGTTCGATTTCCTGCGACTCGGTCAGCATCACAAAATTTTTGCCGCCAGTGACGGGATTGGTGGCGCAAGCGGTGAGCGTAACCAGGCCCAGCAGAGTCAGGCAACGAACGAGACGAGGGATCACGGCGGTATTTCCAGCATGCTGTTGTGCGTAATGCGCAACCGCTGCTTGCCCTTATAACTCGCCACCCACCCACGTGCCACTACGTGCTTCCCCGCAAGCGCCCGCGGGTTTATCCCGTCGGTACCGTTCGGTATTACCAAGCAAATCCGCGACGACAGCCACAGCTCGACGAATTTGCGATGTTGTTTGATTTCACTGACGGTACCGCTGAGACGCATAAACCCCGTGCGGTTGGGCGCTAATCGCTCGGCAGGAATGGGTTGGTATTCCGGCACGTGCCAAATGCCAATACCGCGATGACGGGCGTCGGTTTCGGCCGCTCGATAAGCCGTGATGTGGGCCACGTTCGGTGCAATGGCGACGAACCAGGCAAGGCCTTCTTTGAGCAACAGGGTTTCGAGGTCGCGGCCGTCGGCCAATACGGTATATGCCAGCGTGCGGCCGTAACGGTCGGTGCGCTCCGCGTCATAAATAAGCCGTACCGTTTGCCCGCGTGTCAACGCCGCTGTGCGATTGCGTGCCGCTACCGCCAGTGGGTCATTCGGCACGCCGTCTTTACCGAACTCGGGGGTGTTGATACCGATCAGTCGCACTTGACGGCCATCGGTAAGCAGCAGACTGTCGCCGTCCAATGGTCGCAGTACTTTTACCGTCTCGTCGGCATGGACGGCGGCGAGAGGCGCAAGGAGAAGGAGAAAGACAAAAACGAAAAGGGCGCTCCAAGACGGGAGCGCCCTCGCGGAAAAGCGTGCGGCCAAACTTACTTCTTGGCAGCGTACTTCTGGCGGAACTTCTCGACCCGACCTTCGGTGTCGACCATCTTCTGCTTGCCAGTGTAGAACGGATGGCACACGGCACAGACTTCGACTTGCAGATCGTGTCCGAGCGTCGAGCGCGTCTGGAACTTATTGCCGCAAGTGCAGCTGACGGTGATCTCTTTGTATTCGGGATGAATGCCGGCCTTCATGATACCAACCTCTGCAGACGGTGACCGCCGCCCACGGGCGGTCGTTTAGGGCCGCGTAGTCTAGGGCAAAAGCGCCTGCGGGGGCAAGCTGCCCCCGCCTGGCGGCCTATTTCTACTGAGCCAGCCCCGTTACTAGGGTGAAAAGGTCTTCCCGGTAGCGCTTAAGCAGCGATTTTTGCGGTCCAAAGCGGTAGGTCAGCGTTAGCTGAAGAAGGTCATAACCGGCCCGAGATAAGCCGATGCGTTCAGGCTGATATTCGTAAATTGAACGCTGAGGTGATCATCATGCTGTTGCGATCTTAAAGTCGCAGTTAATAGGGTGTTTTAAGGCGGCGCAGTTTCGGCCAACAGCGCCTGAGTCGGTAAGGAGGCCGATTGGGCAGGAAGTCGGAGAGGGGAACAGATAATACCGGGACCCTATTCCGGCCTGATGGCCGGAATAGGGTCGACAGAGAGCAGCGGTAAGATGGGCGCCGTTAGCGCTTCATCGAATCAAAGAATTCGCCGTTGTTCTTAGTGGCACGGAGCTTTTCGAGCAAGAACTCGGAGGCTTCGAGCTCATCCATTTGGTGCAACAGCTTGCGCAGGATCCAAATCTTCTGCAGCTCGTCCGGCGGCAACAGCAACTCTTCGCGGCGCGTGCCGGAGCGGTTGATGTTGATCGACGGGTAGGTGCGTTTCTCCGAGAGGCGGCGGTCAAGATGGATTTCCATGTTGCCGGTACCTTTGAATTCTTCGTAGATCACATCGTCCATCTTCGAGCCGGTGTCGATCAAGGCGGTGGCGATGATCGTCAACGAACCCCCTTCTTCGATGTTACGCGCGGCACCGAAAAAGCGCTTCGGGCGTTGTAGGGCGTTGGCGTCGACACCACCGGTGAGTACCTTACCGGAGGCTGGGACCACGGTGTTGTAAGCGCGCGCTAAACGCGTGATCGAGTCGAGCAAAATCACGACGTCTTTCTTGTGTTCGACCAAGCGCTTGGCCTTTTCGATCACCATTTCCGCGACCTGCACATGCCGCGAGGCTGGCTCGTCGAACGTCGAGGCGATGACTTCGCCGCGCACCGAGCGCTGCATTTCCGTCACTTCTTCCGGGCGCTCGTCGATCAGCAACACCATCATGATGCAATCGGGGCAATTGGCGACGATCGAGTGGGCGATGTTCTGCAGCATCACCGTCTTACCGGCCTTCGGCGGCGATACGATTAGGCCGCGCTGGCCCTTGCCGATCGGCGCGACCAGGTCGATGACGCGCGAGGTCAGATTTTCGCTGGAGGAGTTGTCGCGCTCGAGCTTCATCCGTTCTTCCGGATGCAGCGGCGTCAAGTTCTCGAACAGGACCTTGTTCTTGGCCTCTTCGGGCGACTGGTAATTAATTTCTTCGACCTTGAGCAGCGCGAAGTAGCGCTCGGACTCTTTGGGCGGCCGAATGTTGCCCTTAACCGTGTCACCGGTGCGCAGATTGAACCGACGGATCTGCGACGGCGAGACATAGATATCGTCGGGGCCGGCGAGATACGAGCTGTCGCCGGAGCGCAGGAAGCCGAAGCCGTCCTGGAGTATTTCGACCACGCCTTCGCCGATGATGTCCTCGCCCTTTTTCGATTGGGCCTTGAGGATCGCGAAGATCAGATCTTGTTTGCGTAACCGACTACCGCCTTCGAGATCGAGGGCGCTTGCCATCTCGGCGAGTTCGGTTGCGGGTTTCTTTTTGAGTTCAGACAGGTTCATCAGATTTGGGGTCATCGGAGAATTTCGCTTTCAGGCACACGGTCCTGAAGTTACCGCCCGGAGTCGGGGGGTTGAAAGGAACAGGGTTTGACCGAAAAGGGAGTAGGAATTGTTTAGGAAAGCTTCAAAACAAACATAACACCAGATTCGGACCTCGTCCAGTAACAGCGTGTGCCGCGCGCATCAGAGGTTGCCATCGAGAAAGGCGGACAGTTGGGTTTTCGAGACCGCACCGACCTTCGTTGCTTCGACGCTACCACCCTTGAACAGCATGAGCGTCGGGATGCCGCGGATACCGTACTTCGGCGGCGTCGCCGGGTTTTCGTCGATGTTTAGCTTGGCGACCTTGATGCGACCGGCATAGTCCTTGGCGATTTCTTCGAGCACCGGCGCGATCATTTTGCAGGGTCCGCACCACTCAGCCCAATAATCCACAAGCACCGGGCCGGTGCTTTTTAGGACCTCTTGCTCAAAACTGTCGTCGGTCACGTTGATAATGCCTGTGCTCATGGAATCTCCGTCAAAAACGGCCCTTGGAAGTTAGGACCGCGACAATGGGGGTTGGTTTGTTGGTATTGGAAGTTACGTTGATATTTGAGCGAAATAGTTTGGTTAATGCAAGACGTCTACTGCCTGGCAATATATACCGTCCGCCGATCGTAAGTAATGAATCCCCACATATATCTATTATTGCGCCAGCGCTATTGCTATCCTGTCGCTGCGCGGTATGAACGAACACCTCTCTGATCAGCCATTTAGCGGTCTGAACCTTCCCGAGGCCCTACAGCAGGGCATCCGTCAGGCTGGCTTTGAATTCTGTACGCCTATCCAAGCGAAGGCGTTACCTATTGCCTTGTCCGGTGCCGATGTTGCCGGGCAAGCGCAAACCGGCACCGGCAAAACCGCGGCGTTCTTGTTGGCAATGTTTAACCATCTGCTGATACATCCGCCGGCACCGGAACGCACCGCGACGCAGCCACGCGCCATTATTCTGGCGCCGACGCGCGAGCTCGCCGTACAAATTCATAAAGATGCCGAAGTATTGAGCGCAAGCACGGGCCACAAGTTGGTGCTGGTATTCGGTGGCACCGGCTACGATACGCAGCGCCGCGATCTCGAAACCGGCGTTGACGTGCTAATTGGTACGCCCGGCCGCATCATCGATTACTTCAAGCAGCACGTGTTCGACCTGAAGGCGATTCAGGTCATGGTACTCGACGAAGCCGACCGCATGTTCGACCTCGGTTTTATCAAAGACATCCGCTTTTTGTTGCGCAAGATGCCGGAGCCGACTCAGCGCCTGAGCATGTTGTTTTCGGCGACGCTGTCGCACCGCGTCATGGAGCTCGCCTACGAGCACATGAACAACCCGCAGTTCGTAAAGATCGACGCTGACAAACGTACCGCCGAACGCGTCGAGCAGTTGCTGTACCACACCGCCATCGAAGAAAAGATCGCGCTGCTGGTCGGTCTGTTGCGCCACACCGATCCGGTACGAAGTCTCGTATTCGTCAATACCAAAGACATGGCGGAGCGCCTGTCTGGTTGGCTGCAGGCCAATAGTTTTAGCGCCGCCGTGCTGTCAGGTGACGTGCCGCAGAAAATGCGGTTGCGCCTGCTCGGCGACTTCAGCGAAGGGCGCTTGCCGATCCTGATTGCTACCGACGTCGCTGCGCGCGGGTTACACATCCCTGACGTGTCGCACGTTTTTAATTTCGACCTGCCGCACAATGCGGAAGATTACGTGCACCGCATCGGCCGCACGGCGCGTGCCGGTAAGAGCGGCGACGCCGTCAGCTTTGCTTGCGAGCGTTATGTGTTTGCGTTGCCGGAGATTGAGTCGTACATCGGCAATAAGATTCCGGTCGGTAAAATTGAGCCCGGTTTCTTGCCAACGTTGACACCGCCGACCGCGCGTCCAGCGTCGAGCGAACGTCCCGATCGTCCGAGCCGTGGACGTGATCGCAATGGTGGACGTGACCGCAATGATCGTAGCGGTCGGCGCGATCGACCGCCGCGCGAGCAACGCGAACGCCGGCCGGCGCCAGTGCAAAATTCCGTTGCCAGCACCCCGGTGCCGGTGGCACCGATACCGGTACCGCAGCAGATCCCGGACGCACCGTTATCCCCTAGCAAAACGCGCACTTCCGGACGACGTCCGGGACGGCGATCAGGATTCGACGTTCCCGCAGTAGGCTAGTCCGCCGAGTTGGGGTAATGTCGCGATGACATTTGACTCACTGGCACTGTTCCCACCGAAGGAGACCACCATGGCCCGTATTATTGCCGCTGACGGCACCGAGACCACCGATTTTCCAGCCATCCGCGCCCGCTTAGCGCGCCTTGGCATTGCCCTGAGCGCCTGGCCGGCGCCGACGACGGCGCGTGCTAAAGAATTGCTCGACAAGCAGACACTGAACGATGCCGAGAAAGAAGAGCTGCTTGCCTCGGTACAAAACCGTTTCGAAGAGTTGCAGCGCGAGAAGGGCTACAAGACGCGCGACATGATCGTGATCCACGAGAATATTCCGGGTCTCGGCGACATGCTCGCCAAGTTCGACAAGATCCACTACCACACCGATGATGAAGTGCGTTACATCCTCGCCGGCAGCGGTTATTTCGGTTTCGTCGAGGCGAGTGGCGATCAATTCCTGCTCGAAGTTTCCGCTGGCGACTACATCAATGTGCCGGCCAACACTGAACATTGGTTCGAGATGAAAGACAGCAAGCGTATCAAAGCGGTGCGTTACTTCATCGATACCAGCGGTTGGACGCCGGTGTACACCGAGCGCAAGCGCGGATTCGCCGAAGTAGCGACGGCGTAACGGTCGACCACACGAAGACGGCGCGATCATGTCGCGCCGTCGCCCGCCTTAAGATTTTCCTGAGCACAAATGGCCTCATCATTTGACGAATTGTCGCCGCGTGCGGCGTTGGTAGAAATCGGTCGCGACTTTCATACGCGCGGTTGGATGGCGGGTACCGCCGGCAACTTATCGGCACGCGCCGACGAGGAACACTTCTGGATCACCGCCAGCGGTTTGCCGAAAGGTCGGCTCGATGAATCCGATTTCATTCTTGCGCGCATCGCTGATGGCAGCGTCGTTGAACGCACGCAACCCCACCAAAAGCCATCGGCCGAAACATCGATTCACGCAGCGATATATCGACGTTGTGCCGATGCGCGTGGTTGTTTGCATGGGCACAGCGTCGCCGCTTGTCTCGCGACGGCGCGCGTCAAAACCGGTGCCAAAGCCTTACGATTGCCGGCGTTGGAGATGATCAAAGGTTTCGACGTTTGGCAGGCGCGCCCACGGGTCGATCTGACGTTGTTCGAAAACCATCTCGACGTCGCCCGGATCGCGCGCGATATCGATAGCCGTTTCAAGCGCGGCGCGCCGTCAATCAGTGCGCTGCTAGTCCGCGAGCACGGGCCGACGGTGTGGGGCCGTGGTCTGCAAGAAGCGTATAACCGTTTTGAAATCCTCGATTTTTTGCTGAACTATTTGGCACGCCGATAAAGCGCACGCGCCCGAATCGGAATTCCTTTTTGCACAATAAAGAAGAGGCGAAGACGCCGTGGTGATGCGTTGCAGCTGCGGCTTTGTCTGGTATCGTGGTCCGCGTGCACCAATGCTCCATCCCTGGATCGAATTCACGTAATGCTCGGTTAGCGCTGTGGGTGCTACTGGCGTTGTCGCCATTGTTTGCTCTCAGCCAAACACCGAGCACGTCGGCGACCCCCGGTACTGCCACTGCCAAAGTATGGGTACTGCACATTAACGGCGCCATTGGTCCGGCGACCGCTGATTACGTTCACCGCGGACTTACTCACGCTAAAGAGGCGAACGCGGCTCTCATTATCCTGCGTATCGATACGCCCGGCGGTCTCGATACGGCAATGCGCGACATCATCAAGGACATCATCGCCTCGCCGATTCCGGTCGCGAGCTTCGTCGCACCGTCAGGCGCGCGCGCTGCCAGTGCCGGCACGTATATTTTTTACGCGAGCCACATCGCCGCTATGGCGCCGGCAACCAACCTCGGCGCCGCCACGCCGGTGCGTCTCGGCGGCGAACAACCGCCGAAGACCGATGACAAGTCCGGCGGTAAAGATGACCGTGCCCCGGCATCGGCCAACGACGATGCTATGAGCCATAAAGTGTTGAACGATGCGATCGCTTACATCCGTGGGCTCGCGCAAATGCGCGGTCGTAACGTCGAATGGGCCGAGCAGGCGGTACGCGACGCGGCATCGTTACCGGCGAGCGAGGCGCTGCGTCTCAAGGTGGCCGATTTGATCGCGACCGATGTCGCCGACCTGCTGAAAAAGGTCGACGGTCGTGTGGTCGATATCGGCGGCAAAAAAATTCGGTTGGCGCTAACCGGCGCCGAGTTGCAAACATTCGAGCCGGATTGGCGCAATAAATTTCTTTCGGTCATCACTGACCCCAACGTCGCTTACATCCTGATGATGCTGGGTATCTACGGTTTGTTTTTCGAGCTGTGGAATCCCGGTTTCGTTTTGCCCGGCGTGATCGGCGGCATTTGTTTGCTGCTGGCGCTGTACGCCTTCAACGTGTTGCCGATCAACTACGCCGGTCTCGGTCTAATTATGCTCGGCATCGCTTTCATGGTCGCTGAGGTATTCATGCCGAGCTTCGGTGCGCTCGGTATCGGCGGTGTCATCGCTTTCGTCGTTGGTTCGGTGATCCTGCTCGACCGCGGTGTCGAAGGTTACGACATCGCCTGGCAGCTGATCGCCGCTGCCGCCGTACTGAGCACGGCGATGTTCGTCAGCATTGTCACGTTGGCGTTGCGCGCCAGTCGGCGCGCGGTAGTGTCCGGCCGCGAACAGATGATCGATTTAATCGGCGAAGCGCTTGAGGCATTCGTCGAACGGGGCCGCGTACGTGTGCGTGGCGAAGAGTGGCAGGCGCTTACATCAGCGCCGGTAACGAACGGACAGCGGATACGGGTCGTCGGTATCGACGGTCTAACGTTGAGAGTTGAGCCGGAACAAACGGAGGGTCGTTGATATGGTAATTACGACGTGGGGATTTGTGGTCGCGCTGTTGGCGCTCATTGTGATATCGGCGATTCGCGTGTTTCGTGAATACGAGCGCGGCGTTGTGTTTATGCTTGGGCGCTTTTGGAAGGTAAAGGGCCCAGGGCTGGTGTTGATCATCCCGGGCGTGCAGCAGGTGGTGAAGGTCGATTTGCGCACCATCGTCATGGACGTGCCACCGCAAGACGTCATCTCGCGTGACAACGTGTCGGTGAAGGTGAGCGCGGTGCTGTACTTTCGCGTGATCGAACCGCAGCGCGCCATCATTCAGGTCGAAGACTACTACGCTGCCACCAGTCAATTGGCGCAGACGACGCTGCGCTCGGTGTTAGGCAAGCACGAGCTCGACGAAATGCTGGCCGAGCGCGATAAGCTCAACACCGATATTCAACGCATTCTCGATTCGGCGACCGACGCCTGGGGTATCAAAGTCACGAGCGTCGAGATAAAGCACGTCGACATCGATCCCACCATGGTGCGGGCGATTGCGCAGCAGGCGGAGGCCGAGCGTGCCCGCCGGTCGAAAGTCATTCACGCCGAAGGTGAGCTGCAAGCGGCGGAGAAACTGGTTCTGGCTGCCGAGCAGATCAGCCGTAGTCCGCAGGCGCTGCAGCTGCGTTATTTACAGACGTTGGCGGGCATCGCTAACGAACGCACGTCGACCATCGTATTTCCGTTGCCGATGGACTTCATTACGCCGTTTATGGAGTCGTTGAAGAAGGGTTAGGATCTCCTCCTGTTTCTAGGGGTTCCACACCGATTTGCGAGAAGAAGATTCATGTCTGCTCTGAAGGGAGAATTGCGCCTATCTATCAGCCTGTGCGTTGAGCGGTTATCTTGTCCGGGCAGTGATGTAATGCGCGCACCGGGATCCGTTACTGAGCTGATCGATCGTTTGTGAGAGTTGTACCGCCCGAGTGAGGCGCCCGGCAAATTAAATCGTACTTAAAGTGTCTACCAAATACGGCATAGTTCCAGGCAAGATATCCGCCTCACATAACAACAAAGGGATTTTGCTATGTCTTCCGCAGAGGCCACCGCCAAGGTTGCCAAACCAGAGAAAGTTAGGGTCTTCCGAATTACTGACATTCCCGACGTAATGGATAAGAGGTTAGGTTGGCCGGTTGCTGCCAAAGTCATGCGACGGTGGTTTGCGAATTCCGTGTACGAGATGCCCCAGAGTGTCAAAGAAGGGAAAACCGATCCGCGAACGATGTCGGCTTTCCATATCGATGAGCAAATCGTGACGATGAAGTGGGCACTAGGGTTTTCGCGCGTGAACAAGGCTTATCAGCAACTTTTTAACGGTTGGAAAACGCCAGCGGGGCTAAACCGGCTACGGGAGCTTATCGTTCCGGTAAATCCAACTAATACTTCGCCCTGGCGCTTTGGAGACCTTTCTCAACCCGGCAAAGTGCTAGACAAAACCTGCCAAGTCAATCGAATCGAAGTAGGTAGCCTCTCCGACCCACTCGACGACTTTTACGGTGCAATGGGCAAAGCGGTTCTAAAGCTGGCGGTCACCGGCATAGTTACGCCACTCAAGCCCAGACGCAATCGCATCGCCATAGACGCGGTCGGTGTGTACCTGCGAGACACTTACGACTTCAACGATGACGCGACTGATCTTATATCGCAGCCTCTTGGCTATTGGGGCTTTCAAGGTGTTGCCCGTGGTGTACAGCTGCGGTGGGATATTGAGATAGAAGAGAAGTACGCCAACAAGGAAGACGAGCCGGCAGAGCGGCTATACGCCGTGCAGAACGACGATTTTCGAAGCTATCAAGATAAATACGGTCGAGGTGGGGACTTCGTTATCTACTCCGACGTCCATCGTGAGCGGTTGCTCCAGCCGCTGGTGTTGGAGGTGTAGTCATGGAAGACCTTGTCACCGTGTTAAGAATTATTGCTAAGCACAAAGGGAAGCTTTTGACATTGGGTCTCGTCGTTGGCGTTGTGTTGTTTCTCTACGGCGGCGACAACCTTAAATACGCAGGCTGCAGTCCGGATGATACCTACCGCCTTGAGTATTACGACGCACGCCGCTATCAGCGCTTGTTAAATTCGGAGATGGAAGCGCCAAGCTTCGCCCGCTTGTATCGGAATTTCGATAATAAGTATTTTGGTGAGAGTAACGTTTCTGACTTCTTTGGCGGAAACGCCGACACCATCTGGAATATGGCTAATACCGGAAACGTAATGGTCGGCCAGGGCATTCTTTTTGAAAATATTCCGCCCGTGACGCAAGATGGCGTGGTGTTGCCAATTCCCGGAACCGCTAGCAGCAAACCGACAGTCGAAGGTTCCGTAGGTCTTACTCAGTAGTTAGTTCGCAGCGCCCGCTCAACCGCGGCTCTACGCAGCAAGCGTATAAGAAAAATATTCGGACAGTCTCAGAAATTGGTAACGCGCGTTGGGTAAGGGGGTGGGGTCCGTTGCATTAGGAGAGGACAAGAGCGAAGGGGTCTTAACCATACTGTAAATATCCCTCCTCATTCTTCCCTTGCGGGAAAAGAACCCTGCTTACGATAGGACCATCAAGCATAAAAGCTAACTTGTCGGCACCGACCGCTTTTTGCCCTGCGCATCGAGCGCGACGTAGGTCAGCGTCGCATCGGTCACCAGCACAGATTCGTCATGGTTTTTATCGCGCCAACCGCGTTGCGCATACACGCGCACGCCTATCGTCAACGAGGTGTTGCCGACGTGCTCGACTTTAGCGTAAAAGCTAACGACGTCGCTGACATATACCGGCTTCTTGAATTGAAAAGCGTTGACGGCAACGGTGGCGACGCGGCCCTTGGACCGGCGTTGGGCGGCGATGGCGCCGGCGACATCGACCCATGACATAATCCAGCCGCCGAAAATATCGCCGGCGGAATTGGTATCCTTCGGCATTGGCACGATACGTAATGTCGGTTCGATGTCTTGTGGCAACTGATTCTCGTCCACGTGATTTCCTTTTAGAATTTTAGAAGTTACGAATACCGTTCATTGTAGCGATTGCCTGCGCTGGTCAGAAGGACGCACGCGGGCTGGGCGCGGCGGTGCCGCTTGCCCTAAGATACGCGCGGAGTTCCGCGCCAAATAAAGGGAGGGGCGATGGCAAAAACTGCTTTGGTCGTCGACGATTCGCGCACTGCGCAAGTTGGCTTGAGTCGCTTGCTTAAAGCGCGCGGTCTGGTCGTCGAAACGGCCGAGTCCGGTCCGGAAGCGATCGATTATTTACGCGTCAATTTGCCGCCAGGTGTGATCTTTCTCGATCACATGATGCCGGGGATGGATGGTTTCGAGGCGCTATCCGAGCTCAAGGCGAATGAGCGCACCGCCAAGATTCCGGTCGTCATGTACACCTCGAAGGAAGGCGAGAGCTACGGCGACGAGGCGCGCGTGCGCGGCGCCATTGGCGTGTTGCCCAAGCCGCCGGAGCCGGCCGAGCTCGATCGTATTCTGGCGGCGCTCCGTTTACAGGCGATACCGACCGTCGCCGAATCGGTGCGGGTCGTGGCGCCGGCAACTTTTATTACCTCAGCACCGGCGTCTGCGCCGGCCGCTGCCGTGTTGCCACCGTCGGTTCCGGTAGCCTCGACACCGCCGCCTTTCATTGCCGCGCCCCCGGCCAATGTCGATATTGATACCCCACCGATATCGCAATCGCCGCGGTCTTGGAGTTATGTCGCCCTGTGCGTGTTGTTGGCGGCGCTGGCATGGTGGTCCTACGATCGGTCGCGCCAGGCTGAGCAGTCTTACGAGCGCACACTCGCCGATAACGCGCGTTTGAAGAACGCGCTGGCGCGCTTGGATGAGCAAACCAAAGTACTGCCGCTGGCAACACCATCGTCGACGTCGCGTCCAGAGATCAGTCGCGCCTATCTCGATCTGTTGTCGTGGGCGCTGAACCAGTCCGGCAGTTACGATTACGCCGAGATCCCGTTCAGCGACGAGCGCTTAAATCGGTTGCGCGACTTATTGGCCCATCTAGCCGCCGCCGGTTTCCGCGGTACCGTGCGCCTCGAGGCGCACGTCGGTCGATTCTGTTTAGCGCGCGATGAATCCGGCATGCACGTACTGCCGCCGCGCGCTGCGCCGTTGTCGGTCTGCGAGACCATGTCATACCCGCCGGGCGAAGCGGTCGCGCTCGGTCGGCGCCAGTCGGAGGCGTTCTCGCGTTTTCTTAGCGAGCGGGCGATGACACGTGTGCTACCGGAAGTGATGCTCGTGTCGTACGGCACGAGCCGGCCGTTGCTGGAATATCCGGATCCGCTGCGGGTGTCGACGGCGGGCGATTGGAACGATATTGCCCGGCTGAATCAGCGCGTGGAAGTCGTATTGGCGCCGGCGCCCACCAGCGCGGCCAATTCGCCGCGCTAACGCAGCCAGTCGCGTGGTTTGAGAAAGACCTCGTACAGCTCGGCTTCCGGTGTGCCGGCAGCCGGCTGCCAGTTGTAACGCCAGCGAGTCAGTGGCGGCAGCGACATCAAGATGGACTCGGTGCGCCCGCCGGATTGCAGGCCGAACAAGGTGCCGCGGTCGTACACCAGATTGAATTCGACGTAGCGGCCACGGCGATACAGCTGGAAATCGCGTTCGCGCTCGCCGTACGGCGTCTGCTTCCGTTGCTGTACCAGCGGTAGATAGGCCGGCAAGTAGTGATCGCCGACGCTGCGCAGGAAATCGAACGAACCCGCGAAGTCATCCTGACTGAAATCGTCGAAGAACAATCCACCGATGCCGCGCGGTTCTTGGCGGTGTTTTAAATAAAAATAATCGTCGCACCATTTTTTAAAACGCGCGTAGTAGTCGGCGCCGAACGGATCGCACGCGCTCTTGGCCGTGCGGTGCCAATGAAGACAATCTTCTTCGAAACCGTAATACGGCGTGAGATCGAAGCCACCGCCGAACCACCATACCGGATCGGCACCGGGCTTCTCGGCTAAAAAGAAGCGCACGTTGCAGTGCGACGTCGGCACATACGGATTGCGCGGATGAATGACGAGTGAAACGCCGAGTGCCTGGAACGAACGGCCGGCGAGCTCCGGACGATGCGCCGAGGCTGACGCCGGCAAGCCGTTACCGTACACGTGCGAGAAACCGACGCCGGCCTGTTCGAACACGTTGCCGTCGGCGAGCACGCGCGTACGGCCACCGCCGCCAGCCGGTCGTTGCCATGCGTCCTCGGCAAACTGTGCGTTATCGTCTTCGCGTTCCAACGCGGCGCAGATGGTGTCTTGTAATCCGAGCAAATAATTTTTGACGGCGTCGATGTCGATGTTGGCCATGGTTATCCTGCTCGTATGACAGCGCCGGTCGCGGCATCGCCTATCGGTGTCGGCGCATTCAGCTCGCCGACCTGCCCCGGTAACACGTAGTCGAGGTCGCCGCCTAAACGGTGCAACACATCGCGATAAGTTCGCGCCGGTTGTTCACCGGCGCGGTTGGCGCTGGTCGATACGATCGCCATGCCGGCGGCACGGCAGAGCGCTGCGGCTTGCACGTGCGCGGTCACGCGCACGGCGATGCGCGGATGGCGGCCGGTGATCCAGCGCGGCGCCCGCGCGCTCGGTTCTACCAGCCAGGTATACGGTCCGGGCCAGCTAGCAGCGATTTGCGGCGGAATGTGTGTCACGAACGGCATGAGTTGCTCGACATCAGCGGCGAGCAATATTACGCCCTTGCGTGCGGCGCGTTCTTTGATTTGGAGCAAACGTTTTACGGCCGACGGATTGCGCGGATCGCAACCGAGGCCGAAGCAGTATTCGGTGGCGTAAGCGATGATCCCACCGTTTTTGATGAGGCGTGCCGCCCGCTGAATGTGAGGATGGTGCACGAGTTTTCTATTGCCGTTTCCTGTTCCCTACCCTGCGCAGCGGGGGCGGGCTAGGGTGGGGGCGGTTAGTATGGCAGTAGGGTCAAGCGCGCGTATTAAAACGCTCGCGTACCGCTTTGTCCTTAGCGGCGATCTCAGCGGCGTTCGCTTTGCGCTCATCGAGCAGCTTTTGCGCCAGCGCGCTATCGGTGGTCGCCATGATCTGCGCGGCTAGATAGGCAGCGTTCTTAGCACCGGCCTTGCCGATAGCAACGCACGCGACCGGAATGCCGCCGGGCATTTGCACGGTCGACAACAACGCGTCCTGACCTTTGAGCGGCCCCGATTCGATCGGCACGCCGATCACCGGTTTCACCGTCAGCGCTGCGACCGTGCCGGCGAGATGCGCCGCCATGCCCGCGGCGGCGATGAAGGCGGTGCAACCACGCTTGTCCGCATCTTTCACGAACGCGTGGGTTGCGTCCGGTGTGCGATGTGCCGACAGCACGCGCACTTCGCGGTCGATGCCGAGCTTGTCGAGTATTTCGATGGCGGACTGCATGGTGTCGAGATCGGAATCCGAACCCATGAGGATAGCGACGAAGGGTTTGGTCATGATGTTGTGTGTTCCTAAAAATTAAATGATCGATTAAGAGGTCGGTGGCCAATGGCTCTTACTTAAGGAGGTTGCGATTGTAGGATGGGCGTAGCCCATCAAGATATGACAACGATGGGTTGTGCCCATCCTACATGGCTTATTCAGGACTTCCTTAAGTTAAGTGCCATTCGGGTCGGTGGCTAAGGAGGCCCCAACTAATAAGCGCAGGTTCGTCATTCCCGCCTGCGCGAAAGTGACCACAACGACGGCTGATCGGGGTGCCTACGCTTTTTTGGCTTTTTCGCGCGTGATCGCGCGGTAACCGATATCAGTGCGGTAATGCATGTGAGTCCAGCGAATGCGGCGCACGGCGTCGTATGCGCGTTGTTGTGCGGCGCCGACTGTATCGCCGAGGGCGGTGACACACAACACTCGGCCGCCGTTAGTGACGATCAGCCCGTTTTTATAAATGGTACCGGCGTGAAAAACCTTGCAGTCGGCGGTGTCGGGCGGCAGATCGCCGACCGGTTCGCCCTTGGGATAATTGCCCGGATAACCTGCAGCGGTCATGACCACACCGAGCGCCGGCCGTGGGTCCCACTGCGCCTGGACGCGATCGAGCCGGCCGTCGACGGCGGCCTCGACCAACTCGACCAGATCCGAGCGCAACCGCATCAAAATGGGCTGGGTTTCGGGGTCGCCTAAACGGCAGTTGAATTCGATCACTTTGGGCGTATCGTCGCTGCCGATCATCAGTCCGGCGTAGAGGAAACCGGTGTAAGCGCGTCCTTCCGCCGCCATGCCGCGCACGGTCGGTTCGATGATGTCACGCATGATGCGCGCGTGAATCTCGGGCGTTACCACCGGTGCCGGCGAGTACGCGCCCATGCCGCCGGTGTTCGGGCCTTCGTCGTTGTCGTTGGCACGTTTGTGATCTTGCGAGGTAGCGAGCGGCAGGATGTGCTGGCCATCGACCATGACCATGAAGCTGGCCTCTTCGCCCGCCAGAAATTCCTCGATGACGACGCGTGCGCCGGCGTCGCCGAAGGCATTGGCTTCGAGCATATCCTTTACGGCGCCGATCGCCTCGGCCTCGGTCTGGGCCACCACCACACCCTTGCCGGCGGCTAAACCGTCCGCCTTGATTACGATCGGCGCACCCATCTTTTTGACGTAAGCAATGGCAGCGCTGCTGTCGGTGAAGGTTTGGTAAGCGGCGGTTGGAATGCGATGGCGGGCGAGGAAGTCTTTGCTGAAGGCTTTGGAGCCTTCGAGCTGGGCGGCGGCTTGGGTCGGGCCGAAGACGCGTAAACCATCGGCCCGGAAGCGATCGACGATGCCGGCTACCAGCGGCGCCTCGGGGCCGACGATGGTGAATGCGACTTCGCGTTCGTGGGCGAAGCGGGCGAGCGCGTCGATATCATCGGCGTTGATTCGCAGATGTTCGCAGCCGGGTTCCAACGCCGAGCCGGCATTGCCGGGGGCGATATAAACGTGATCGACCTTGGGCGATTGCGCTAGTTTCCACGCCAGCGCGTGTTCGCGGCCGCCGCTACCGATGACAAGGATTTGCATAACTAATTATTAGCAAAACGAAAGCCGCTAGGGATCGCTTTCATAATAGGCCAAGTTCTTGCCATCCGACCAGGCCTAATGCGTCACTTTTTTAGTGTCGGAAGTGGCGCATGCCGGTGAAAATCATAGCGATTTTATGCTCGTTGGCGGCGGCGATAATTTCTTCATCGCGTAGCGAGCCGCCAGGCTGAATCACCGCGGTAATACCGGCTTCCGCCGCTTGATCCAGTCCATCGCGAAACGGGAAAAATGCATCCGAGGCCATTACGCTGCCGCGAACGTCGAGGCCGGCGTCGTGCGCTTTGATCGAGGCGATGCGGCTGCTGTAGACCCGGCTCATTTGGCCGGCGCCGACGCCGATCGTGCGGTTGTCTTTGCCATAGACGATGGCGTTGGATTTGACGAATTTGACGACTTTCCAGGCGAACCGCAAATCGCCCATTTCCGCTTCGGTCGGTTGCCGGCGGGTGACTACCTTGAGGTCGCCGGGCTTGAGCGAGGCGTGATCGAAATCTTGAACAAGGATGCCGCCTTGTACCCGTTTGATGTCCCAGCCGGCGGTCGTTTTCGGCGACGCTTCGCCGCATTCCAGTACACGCACATTGGCCTTGTCGGCCAACGCTGTCAGCGCCGCCGGGTCGATCGTCGGCGCGATAATCACTTCGACGAACTGGCGCGCGAGGATCTCTTTGGCCGTGGCGGCGTCGAGCGCGCGGTTGAAGGCGATGATGCCGCCAAACGCCGATGTCGGATCGGTGACGTAGGCACGGTCGTAAGCATCGTACAGATTGGCCGCGACGGCGACGCCGCACGGGTTGGCATGCTTCACGATCACGCAGGCCGGCGCGTCGAATGATTTGACGCATTCGAGCGCGGCGTCGGCGTCGGCGATGTTGTTGTACGACAGTTCTTTGCCTTGCAACTGACGCGCCGCCGCAATCGATCCCGCTGGCGGTTGACGCTCGATGTAAAACGCCGCCCGCTGATGCGGATTCTCGCCGTAACGTAAATCTAGCGCGTGATCCCATTGCACATTGAACGTACGCGGAAAGTCACGGCGCGCACCGTCAGCGCTGAGGGTACCGAGATAATTGGCAATGGCGCCGTCGTAGCGCGCCGTGTGCTCGAACGCTTTTACCGCTAACCGAAAGCGCGTCGCGTCGCCGACTTGACCGCTGTTCGTGCGTAACTCATCGAGCACCAAGCGATAATCGTGATGATCGACGACAACGGTAATTGCGGCATGATTCTTCGCTGCCGCGCGCAACAGCGTCGGTCCGCCGATGTCGATATTTTCGATCGCATCTTCGAACGCGCAATTCGGTTGCGCCACGGTTTGCTCGAACGGATAAAGATTGACCACGACCAGATCGATCGTCGGAATGTCATGCGAGCGTAGCGCTTGCATGTGGGCCTCGTCGTCGCGCCGCGCGAGCACGCCGCCGTGAATGCGCGGATGCAGCGTCTTCACCCGACCGTCGAGCATTTCCGGAAAACCGGTGTGCTCCGATACTTCGACAACTCGAATGCCGCTGGTCGCGAGCAAGCGGGCGGTGCCGCCGGTGGAAATAATTTCAATGCCGCGTGCCGCCAGCGCGCGCGCGAAATCGGCAACGCCGCTTTTATCCGACACGCTAATGAGGGCGCGTTTGATGATCGTCATATTGTCTGTAGCTTTTAATGGAATGTGCATCGACGTTATAGCCGAGGCACGGCGGCGCAGGAAGCGCCAATTTACGATTAATTAAGCTTGTAGAGCTTAAGCTTCTTACGCAAGGTGTTGCGATTGATGCCGAGCAGCTCGGCGGCGCGACATTGGTTGCTCTTGACGTGACGCATGACCGCCTCGAGCAGCGGCCGCTCGACTTCAGCCATGACCATGTCGTAAACGCCGGTGGTTTTCTCACCGTCTAAGTCGTGAAAATACCGTTCGAGAGAATTCTTAACGTGGGTCGACAGCAGGATTTTCTTTTCTTTCATGCGGCGAGCTCGGTGGCGATCGGACCGTGCAATTGCCGATCGAAAAATTCGCGGATCAATGCCAGTTGTTCGTCGATGGTCTCGACGCGATTCACGCGATTGCGAAACGCGGCGCCACCGATCAGTCCTTTGCTGTACCAAGAAATATGTTTGCGCGCCATGCGCACGCCGGTGTAGTCGCCGTAAAACGCGTACAGATTGGCCAGATGATCGAGCAGCGTGTCGCGCACTTCGGTCACCGGCGGTGATGGCAGCTGCTCGCCGGTCTGTAAATAGTGCCAAATTTCCCGGAAAATCCACGGGTTTCCCTGGGCCGCGCGGCCGATCATGACGCCATCGGCACCGGTTTGTTTCAGCACCGCCGCGGCTTTTTCCGGTGTGGTGATATCGCCGTTAGCGATCACTGGAATTTTGATCGCCGCTTTGATGGCGGCGATGGTTTCGTATTCGGCGTCGCCTTGGTAAAGATCGGCGCGCGTGCGCCCGTGCACGGCGAGCGATTGAATGCCGCAGTCTTCGGCGATGCGCGCGATCGTCACGCCGTTCTTGTGCGCGCGATCCCAGCCGGTGCGGATTTTTAATGTCACCGGTACATCGACGCTTTTTACCACCGCCGTGAGAATGTGCGCGACCAATGCTTCGTGCTGTAGCAGCGCCGAGCCGGCCATCACGTTGCAAACTTTCTTGGCCGGGCAACCCATGTTGATGTCGATGATCTGCGCTCCGCGGTCGACGTTCAGCTTCGCCGCTTCGGCCATCATCGCCGGTTCGGCGCCGGCGATTTGTACCGTGCGCGGTTCGTCCTCACCGGCGTGATCGGCGCGACGACGCGTCTTGTCGCTACCCCAGAGCAGCGAATTGGACGAAACCATCTCCGACGCGGCCATGCCGGCGCCAAGACGTTTGCACAATTGTCGGAACGGCCGATCGGTAACACCGGCCATAGGCGCGACAAAGAGATGATTCCTTAACGTGTAAGGTCCGATTCTCATGTCGGATCTTTGCTAGCCAGTGCGGGCGGGGGCGGAATCATAACCAGAAATAATCTGCGGGTGGAAGAGCATGATTGTTGTTTTTTGCCGACGCACACCGGCAGCAGATCAATGGTGGGTGCCTAATCCCGACGGAAACAGTTTGATTTCGTATCCACTTGCCTTGCTATCGGGGTTGCTGACTTCGAGCAACACATGAACGGCGACGTTCGGCGTCAGCGATTGCATGTCCGCTGGTGGTGCGAGGTATTCATTGGGTCCGAAGCTGCGGCGCGCCAATAGCGCACCGTCGCTGCCGGTCAAGCTGACTTCCATTAACGGTAGTGGTTGGACTTTATCGGCGCGATTTACCAGTGACGCACGGATGCGCAAGATGTTGGCGTAACGCGGGTGTGGCGCGATGGTTGTTTGCAGCAATTCGGGGGTGGTCTGTGTTCTCGACGGCATGATTTCGCAGTTCAACCAACTGCAAAATTTCGTCATCGCAAATTTTAATTGCGCTACCTGGGCGATCTCATCGCGGTAGAAATAGACGAACTGTATCGCCAACAGCAGCAGCAGCGCGCCAATAACAGTCGTCCAGAGTGCCGGATGCACCGACCGTTTCGGTCTCGGAAAAAACAGCGACAGCTCGGAGATGATCGGTATCTCCGCCGGTTCCACCGTCGGTTCGATCGCGGTAGATGTGCTGTCGTTGCGGGACTCGGCCGGCGCTATCGCCGGGGGTGGTGCCGGCGGGGTAATTTCCTCGATGCTGCTCGCCGTCGATGGTGCGGCAAACAATCGCAAATCGGCGCGGAACACGGCCGCGCAGCGGCCGCAGCGGACCAATCCATCGCGCGCCTTCAATTGCGCCACGGTGACGCGGAAAGCGGTATGGCACTCGGGGCAGCGGGTGTACATGGTGGCTTGAGTATCGCTAGTACGGCTTACAAGCGCTTAGCGCCGGCGAGCAATGCCCATCCCTCATGCTCGCGTTGCTGCAGGTCGAAGTATTTCGAATAGTGTGCCCCAACTTCCGCTGCTTGTTCCGTCAGTATGCCGCTCAAGGCGAGGCTGCCGCCCGGCCGCGTGTAGTCCGTTAGCGCCGGCGCGAGCTCAATGAGGGCGCCGGCGAGAATATTCGCTAACACCAGATCGGCGGTGCAATCGGTCGGCAGGGCCGATGGCAGCAGGATATGTAACCGATCGGTGACACCGTTGCGTTCGGCGTTTTCGCGCGTGACCGTCAGCGCTTGCTCGTCGATGTCGGCAGCCCAGGCCCCACGGGCGCCGAGCTTCAATGCCGCGATCGCCAGGATGCCCGAGCCACAGCCGTAATCGAGCACGATCTTGTCGCGCAGATCCTGTTCCGCCAGCCACCGCAGGCAGAATGCCGTCGTCGGGTGCGTACCGGTGCCGAAGGCCATGCCGGGGTCGAGAATGATGTTGACCGCCTCCGGTTCCGGCGGCTCGCACCAACTCGGGCAGATCCACAGGCGGCCGCCCATGGATAGGGGTTTGTACTGCGCCTTCCAGGCGTGTGCCCAATTTTGATCGTCGACCCGCTCGACCGAGAACGCCGGCAGGTGGTCGAGCGCCAGATACCGCGCCAACGTCTGTCGTATTCCATCAAGGTCGGCGTCTTCCGCGTACAGCGCCGTCACCTGCACTTTCGACCACAATGGCGTCTGTTGCCACTGAGTTTCGATCACGATCTCGCCGGCGGCATCTTGCAGGGTAACGGAAATAGCGCCGCATTCTTCCAGCGCTTCGGTGGCCGTCTCCGTCTGTTCGGCGGTGACGGGAAGTGTCAGTTGTATCCAGGGCATAGTGCGTATCTTATCGTACCTGCTTACTTACCGAGGGCCCGTGATCGTATCGCGAGTTTGAGCCGAGTTGCTGTCCGGTGCGCGTCTCCGCTCCCCCAAGGGCAGGGGAAGTGGGTTCGTTGAGGCGGTGATTAGGTTGGCGCGGCAAGCGCTGATGCGTTCTACTATTACTCATGAGCACCAATCCCGTTACTCCGAAATACGCCACGCCGTCACTTTTGGCGCCGACTGACAAAGACACGCCGTTGCGCGAGGACATCCGCCTGTTGGGGCGGTTGCTCGGCGACACCGTTCGCGAGCAGCAGGGCGCGGAGATGTTCGAGCGCATCGAACGCATCCGGCAAATGGCGATTCGCTTCCGCCGCGACAGCGATGCGGTTGCCCGGCGCGAGCTCAACGAGACGCTCGATAATTTGAGTGTTGGCACCGTCATCTCGGTGGTGCGGGCGTTCAGTTTCTTCTCGCAACTCGCCAACATTGCCGAGGACTTACATCGCAACCGCCGCCGGCGCGTGCACCAAGATGCCGGCTCGCCGGCGCGCGATGGCACGTTGGAGTTGGCGCTGACGCGTGTGCGCGTGGCCGGTATAGACAAGTCGGCGTTGACGGCATTCTTCGACCACGCGCTGATTGCGCCGGTGCTGACGGCGCATCCGACCGAAGTGCAGCGCAAGAGCATTCTCGATTCGCAACGCGAGATCGCGCGCTTGCTGGCGTTGCGCGATCGCATGAACTTCTCGCTCGAAGAGTTGCACGAGAACGAAGAAGTACTGCGGCGCGTGGTGCTGACGCTGTGGCAGACGCGCATTCTACGCACCGCGCGCCTGACCGTACCGGACGAAATCGAAAACGGCCTGGCTTATTACCGCTACACATTCCTGCGCGAAGTACCGCGGTTGCACGCTGAAGTCGAAGATCGCCTCGCTGCGCACTTGAGCGATCCCACCTTCAAACTGTCGCCGGTGTTGCGCCTCGGCAGTTGGATCGGCGGCGATCGCGACGGCAATCCGTACGTCACCCAAGACATGACGCGTCACGCTATGCGCCGGCAGTCGACGGTGGCGCTCGAACATTATTTAGGTGAAGTGCATCAGCTCGGCGCCGAGCTCAGTATGGGCCGGAAGCTGGCGGCGATCAGTCCCGAGCTCGAGCGGTTGTCGCAGATCTCACCCGATCCGTCGGACCATCGTTTGGACGAGCCATATCGGCGGGCGTTGGTCGGCGTCTATGCACGCTTGGCGGCCACGTTACAAAAGCTCGATCAACAATCGGTCGAGCGCCGCGCGCTGGCGGAAGCGACGCCTTACGCCGATGCCGGCGAATTCGTACGCGATCTCGACGTCGTCGCCGACTCGCTCGAACGCAACGGCGGTCAGCGCATCGCCCGCGGTCGCTTGCGCCATCTGCGGCGCGCGGCGCAGGTGTTCGGCTTCCATTTGGCGCCGCTCGACATGCGCCAACACAGCGGCGTGCACGAGCAAGTCGTGAGCGAGCTATTCCGCCAAGCCAATAGCAGCGCCGATTATTCGGCGTTGCCCGAGGCCGATCGTTGTCGCTGGTTGTTGCAGGAAATCAGCACGTCGCGGCCGCTGCGCTCGCCGTATCTGCCGTACAGCGAGGACACGACCAAAGAGCTGGTGATCTTCGATACCGCTGCCGATCTGCACCGGCGTTACGGCAAAGTGGCGTTGCCGAACTACATCATTTCGAAAGCCGACGGCGTCAGCGACATGCTCGAAGTGGCGCTGATGCTCAAGGAAGTCGGCTTGCTGCGCCCGGGCACCGAGCCGCAGCTCGACATGAACATCATTCCGTTGTTCGAAACCATCGCCGACCTGCGTGGTTGCGGTCCGATCATGGATGAGTTGTTGGGCATGCCGGTGTATCGGCAGTTGCTGCACAGCCGCGGCAACGTGCAGGAAGTCATGCTCGGTTACTCCGACAGCAACAAGGACGGTGGTTTTCTCACCGCCAACTGGGAGTTGTACAAGGCCGAGGCGACATTGGTGGAAGTCTTCGCGCGTCACGGCGTCGAGCTGCGGCTGTTCCATGGCCGCGGCGGCACTGTCGGCCGCGGCGGCGGCCCGAGCTACCAAGGCATTTGTGCGCAACCGCCGGGCAGCGTCAACGGCCAGATCCGCATCACCGAACAGGGTGAGGTGATCGCCAGTAAATATGCCGACACCGAAATCGGCCGGCGCAATTTAGAAACGTTGATCGCTGCCACGCTCGAGACAACGTTACTGAACCATGCCGAGAGCGACGACTTTGCGGCGTATCATACGACGCTCGAACAAATGAGCGAGACCGCGTTCACGGCGTACCGCGGCTTGGTGTACGAGACGCCCGACTTCACCAAATTTTTCCGCACGGCAACGCCGATCGCGGAAATGGCCGATCTCAACATCGGCAGCCGGCCGGTGTCGCGCAAGAAGTCCGATCGCATCGAAGATCTGCGGGCGATCCCTTGGGTTTTCAGTTGGTCGTTATCGCGCGTGATGTTGCCGGGTTGGTACGGTTTTGGAACTGCCGTGCAATCGCTGGTCAATCGCTACGGCGACAACGCGTTGTCGCTGCTGCGCGAGATGCATGCCCGTTGGCCGTTCTTCCGCGTGTTGTTGTCGAACATGGATATGGTGCTGGCGAAGTCCGACCTCGGTATCGCCTCGCGCTACGCCGAGTTGGTCGACGATTTAGCGTTGCGCGATCACGTCTTCGGTCGCATCCAAGCCGAGTGGCATCTGACAGTGCAGCACTTGCTGGCGATCACCGGCCAACGCGAGCTGCTGCAAAGTAATCCCATGCTCGCGCGCAGCTTCCGCGGTCGCTCGCCGTACATCGATCCGTTGAATCACTTGCAGGTGACGTTGTTGCGCCGCTTCCGCGCGGGTGAGACAGATGATGGCGTGAAGCAGGCGATATTGTTGACGATCAACGGCATCGCCACCGGTCTGCGAAATAGTGGTTAGCAGGTTCCCCTCCCCCCTTGCGGGGGAGGGGGCAGGGGAGAGGGGGCTTAGTAGGCTCCTAAAGATGATCCCCCTCTCCCTTGTTGTATTCCCACCTGGGTACAGAAAAATCATCTGCACCCGTTCGGCGGCGCGAACACACGTTAAGTGTGTTCGCGAAAACTCCGCCTCACCTCCCGCAAGGGGGGAGGGAGACGCTCATTTGAGCGCCGAGTTACAGCCCCAACTTCTTTTCTAAATAATGAATGTTGGTCCCGCCATCGATGAAGTGCGTGTCGGTGAGGATGTCTTGATGCAGCGGGATGTTGGTCTTAATTCCGTCGATCACCATCTCCGACAACGCCACGCGCATACGCGCTAACGCGATGTCGCGTGTCTCGCCGAAGGTGATGACCTTGCCGATCATCGAGTCGTAGTACGGCGGCACGACGTAGTTGTTGTAGACATGTGAATCGACGCGCACGCCCGGGCCGCCGGGCGGGTGGTACTGCACGATGCGGCCGGGTGACGGCGTGAAGTTGCGCGGGTCTTCGGCGTTGATGCGGCATTCGATGGCGTGGCCGCGCCAGGCGATGTCTTTCTGCCGGTAGCTCAGTTTCTCGCCGGCGGCGATCAGGATTTGCTCGCGGACGATGTCGACGCCGGTGACCATCTCTGTGACCGGGTGCTCGACCTGCACGCGTGTGTTCATTTCGATGAAATAAAACTCACCGTCCTGAAATAAAAACTCGAAGGTTCCCGCGCCGCGATAACCGATGCGGCGGCAGGCCTCGGCACAACGTTCGCCGATGCGAATGCGTAGCTTTTCCGGTAGACCGGGTGCCGGCGATTCCTCGACCACCTTCTGGTGGCGCCGCTGCATCGAGCAATCGCGTTCGCCCAAGTGAATCGCATTGCCGTGGGTGTCGGCCAGTACTTGGAATTCAATGTGGCGCGGGTTGTCGAGGTACTTTTCCAGATACACCGTAGCGTTGCCGAAAGCAGCGCCGGCTTCGTTGCTGGTCATGGCGACGGCGTTAATCAGCGCCGCTTCGGTATGGACCACGCGCATGCCTTTGCCACCGCCGCCGCCGGTGGCCTTGATGATCACGGGATAACCGATCTGGGTGGCGATACGCAGAATCTCGCGGTCGTTTTTCGGCAGCGGCCCGTCCGAGCCGGGCACGCACGGGATGCCGGCGCGCTTCATCGCTTTGATCGCCGAGATCTTGTCGCCCATGAGGCGAATCGTCTCGGCGCGCGGGCCGATGAAGGTAAAGCCGCTCTTCTCGACGCGCTCGGCGAAATCGGCGTTTTCGGCGAGGAAGCCGTAGCCGGGGTGGATCGCCTGGGCGTCGGTCACCTCGGCGGCGCTGATGACGGCCGGAACATTAAGGTAGCTGTCCAGCGCTCGCGGTGGGCCGATGCAAACGGACTCGTCGGCGAGGCGGACATATTTGGCGTCGCGGTCGGCCTGCGAATACAACGCCACGGTTTTAATACCGAGCATGCGGCAGGCACGTTGAATACGCAGCGCGATCTCGCCGCGATTGGCAATCACGATCTTTTCGAACATGGGGGCGGGACTATTCGATGACGAACAACGGTTCGCCAAACTCTACCGGCTGACCGTTTTCTTTGAGGATCGCTTTGACGATGCCGGCCTTATCCGACTCGATCTGGTTCATCATCTTCATCGCCTCGATGATGCACAGCGGTTGACCGACTTTAACCTCGCTGCCGATTTCGACGAACGGCTTCGCGCCCGGGCTTGGGCTGCGGTAGAAAATGCCGACCATCGGCGACGTTACCGACTGTCCCGAATTTACCAGCGAGTGTGGGCCTTCTCCGGCGCCTCCGTTGCTAACTGCCGGTGCGGCGGCTGCTATTACCGACGTTGCCGCGGCGACGATTTGCGGGTGGCCGACCGAGCTCGCACGGCTAATGCGAATAGATTCTTCGCCCTCGCGGATTTCGATCTCGGCGAGGCTGGACTCCTCCAGCATTTCGATCAGTTTTTTAACTTTTCGTATGTCCATGAATAACTCCAAAAAAGGTTACCCCGTTATCGTCGTTCGTCTGCCATTCGGGGCAGCGACACCTGAATCTTCGTCGAACCCCAGCCTTTGATTCGCGGCTAACAGCGCACCGAAACGAACCTATACGTGTTCGTTGCTTGGCCGCTGCTTAGGGTTTTTTAATTCGTTCGATAGCGGCAGCGAGGGCCAATTCGTAACCCTGGGCACCGAGACCGGAAATCACGCCGACTGCCAGGTCGGAGAAATAAGAATGGCGGCGAAACGGTTCACGCGCGTAAACGTTCGAGAGATGGACTTCGATAAAAGGAATGCGCGTGGCTGCTAATGCGTCGCGTAAGGCGACGCTGGTATGGGTATAGGCCGCCGGGTTCAAGATGATGAACATCACACCGTCGGTGGCTGCCTGATGAACCCGGTCGATTAGGGCGTGTTCGGCATTGCTTTGAAAGCACTGCAGCTGATGACCGGCGGTCTTTGCCTGCTCAGTGAGACGCTTGCCGATCTGATCCAGCGTCGCGGTGCCGTAATGTTGAGGCTCGCGGGTGCCCAGGAGGTTGAGATTGGGTCCGTTCAGTACCAGCAGTTCTGCCATGATCGGAGCATTTCCCGGACGTTTGACGGGTTAAGATCGCGAGGCATTCTGCCCGGCAGCGGACACGTTGTCCAGCACCGGCCTGCTTTACCGACATTAAATTCGAGATAGCCGAAGATCGCTACAAGAGCGGGCTTTAAGGCGTTTGTTTGCGAGCAAGGGCTGCTTTTATGGCGGTTTCCAGCTCGGGGGCGCGATACGACCCTAGCTTGCGGCTGACAACCTGGCCGGCATGATCCAAGACGACGCTGAAGGGAAGCGAGCCGCTAGGATTTCCATAAGGCGCCAGGAGATCAAGGGCCTCGATTTCACCGATTAGAATGGGGTAGTTGAAGTGTATTTTTTCCTGAAACTCGGTTACTGCCTCCTCGTCGTCAATGGCAATCCCAACGATTTGCAGACCTTGAGCGGCATAGCGTGTCTGCATGTTCTTAAGTAGCGGGATTTCGTCGCGACAGGGTGCGCACCAACTTGCCCAGAAATTAAGCAGGACGACTTTGCCGCGCCATTCCGACAGATGGTGTGAATAGCCGTCGATATCGGGCAGCGCAAAATCGCTAGGCGGTGTTGCCGGCGCTAGCTCGGGCGCCGGCTTAAAGAGCGTCGCGACCCAAAAGCCGGTGGCAATCCCGGCGACGGCAATGGTGGCGAACAACGCATAACGAAGATGGCGCGATGACATAGCGTTAGATTTTGCCGAGCCGCGCTAGCAGCTCGGTGGTCGATTGAAAGCCATACACCAGCAATTCGCGTCGTTCCTGACCGCTGGCATCGATGAACACCATGGCGGGTGGTGCATAGATACCGAAGCGCTGCTTCAGCGCCTGAATTTCTGAATGGCTGTTTTCGGTGATGTCGGCTTGGAGCGCGACCACGTTCTTCAGCGCTTTTTGGACGTCCGGGTTGCGAAAGGTGGTGCCTTCCATCCGTACGCAGTCGGTGCACCAGTCGGCATAGTAATCGACGACTACCGGCCGACCGGCGGCTTTGGCTTGCGCCAAGTGTTGCTCGAGATCGGCGACGTTGCGCACACGGATGAAGCGAGTTGTTTCAACGACGGCGCCGGCTGGGTTGTTAACGGCGGCGGTTTGCCAATGGGTCGGCAACGGATGGAGCACATCGCGTTCGCCGGCGAAGCCGCCCACTAACGCCAGTATGCCCCAGATCAATAACACCGTGCCGAGACCTTTCCATAAATAACGCCAGCCACTGGCGTTATCGGGCAGTCGTTGGTTGGCACCGAGATAAACGCCGCTGACGATGAAGAATGTGCCCCACAACATCAGCACCGGCACCGCCGGCAGTGCGCCGAGCAAGTAGATGGCGACGGCGATCAACATCGCACCGAAGACATGCTTGATCGTCTCCATCCAGGTGCCGACCTTCGGCAACAGAAAGCTCGCGCCCACACCGAGCAATACGAGAAATACGCCCTGCCCATGCGCCAACGCGAACATCAGACTACCGCCAAGCACCGGGTCGTGGGTCTGCATCGCCGCCCCGAGCACGGTCAGCAAGATCGGTGTGGCGCACGCGCCGACGATAAGCGCCGACAGCAGTCCGAGGACGAACACGCCGAAGTACGCACCGCCGCGCAAATGCCGGCTGCGTTGGTGCACGTGATGACTGTGATGATGCAGGAACGACTGGATAAAGCCGGGTATCTGCAGCTCGAAAAAACCGAACATCGACAATGCCAGCACCCCCAAAATTGCCGTGAACGTGCCGATAGCCCAGGGGTTTTGGAAATAGGCTTGTAGATGTTCGCCGCTCGCGCCGGCGAGCGCGCCGGCGACGGTGTAGGTCACGGCGGTGCCGACGACATAGCTATAAGAGAGCAGACCGCCTTCGAGCTTGGTCAACTTTTTATCGCCCGAGCCGACGATGGCGCTGGAGAGAATCGGCACCATCGGCAATACGCACGGTGTAAAAGTCAGGAGCATGCCGAAGCCGAACGCGCCGAGCAGATAGAGCAGGAATTTTCCGTTTGCGGGTGGTGGCGTCGGCGATGGGCTCAAGGCGTTGTCGAGCGAATCGAGCGCAAACGTTTTCGTGATCGGCGCATAACAAATGGCGACCGGTGTCTCGGCACAGCCTTGGTAGGTCACCCTAAGCGCCGCACCGCTCGGTTGCGTTAGGCCGTTGATCGGCACGCGCAATTCGAAGGAATGGTGGTATACCGCGGTGCTACCGATAAATTCATCCGCTTTCGGCGTACCCGGCGGGAGTTCGTATTTGCCGAGCGTCGGCGCCGCCGATGCCGATGTTGCCAATTCGATCTTGGTCTTATCGCGATACAGGTAGCAGCAATCGGCAATGGTAAAACGCAGCAACAGCTCGTTCGGCCCAGCAGCCGTGACGTTCACCCGGAACGCTTGTTCCGGATCCACCGGCTCGGCGCTATTGCCTGAACTGAATGTCTTTAGCAGCGAGCCCGGCGTCGATGAGTTAGCGGTAACGGGCGATGCTTCCGGCGCTGCCTGTACGGCAACGGTGAACAGCAACAGCAGGCAAGCGAGATATTGGGTCATGGAATATGGTCAGGATTCTCGATCCAAGCGAGATAGGCCGGCAAGCCGCCGGTAATTGGGACGGCAATAATCTCGGGAAGTTCATAAGAATGCAGCACCCGAATGCGTTTTTCCAAAGCGACGTAGTCGGACACGCAGGATTTGATGATCAACAATTGCTCGTTGGCCGACTCTACTTGTCCACGCCAGCGATAGATCGACCGCATCGGCGGCAGAATGTTGACGCAAGCGGCCAGCTGTTCCTCGATCAGCGCGTGCGCGATGCGTTCCGCCAACTCGATATTGGGGCAGGTAGTCAACACTAATTGATAGATAGTGGCGCTCATGGGGTAGTCGTCGGCCCGGTCATTTTTAAAAAGCGGATTTTTATTGATCGCCCTAGTTTACGGTAAGCGCCGTTAAGTTAGGCATACTCCTTCAACAGGTTGCCGTACGGGCGACCGTGAAGTTGTCGTTACCGGGAATGACCAACGACAGGCGACGGTAGAGGTGCCGCGACCGACAAGGTGGCAGGAAGTTAATTGAACCAGCCGGCGAGTGCTGTTATGTCCGCTTGTGACAATGTGCCGACCGCCTCCTTAAGGCGCAAGGTATTCAATATATAGGTGTAGTGCGCGGCTGCATGGTCGCGTTGGGTGCGCAGTAGCGTCCGCTTCGCGCCAAGAACGTCGACCGCCGTGCGTGTTCCCGCCTGGAATCCGGTTTCGACAGCATCGAGTGCCGCTTCGGTCGAAGCGATCGAGCGCGTTAGTGCGCCGACGCGGCTGATGCTGGCGATCACGGCGCGGTAAGCGTCGCTGGTTTGGCGGATCACGGCGCGCCGTTGCTGCTCGGCGCGCTCACGGGCTTCGGTGTAACGTTCCTGGGCTTCACGTACTTGCGCGCTGATCTGGCCGCCCGAGTACAGCGGTACGTTGAGCTGCAGCGCAATCGCGTTGTCCTTGATATCGCTGTCGCCGAAACGCCCACCGCTCTCTGTTTTCGACGACGTCGCGACCAGATCGAGCGAAGGGTAGTGACCGGCGCGCTGACGAGCGATTTCCTGTTCGGCCACGCGCGCCGCACCGGTGGCGGCGAGCAGTTTTTGATTTTCCTGCTCGGCCAGTCGGCTCCACGCATCGAGCGTTGCCGGCTCGGGGGCGAGCAACGGGATTTCGATGTTGAGCCGGCGCAACGGCTGCGGATAGTTGTCGCTAAGCTCGCGTAACGCTTCTTCGGCGCTGGTCAAACGCGACTCGGCATCGATCTCTTGCGTGATCGCGAGATCGTGACTCGCTTCGACTTCGCGTAAATCGGTGAGTGCGCCGACGCCGATGCTGTGGCGCACGCGGATTTGTTCAAGCTGACGTGCCACCGCCGTGCGATCCGCGCGTGCAAATTCGAGATTATCTTGTGCTGCCAGAACCTCGAAATAGCGTTCAGCAACACGCACGATAAAGGCTTGCTGCACGGCGCGGTACTCCGCTTGCGCCTGCGTGATCTGCGCCGTCGTTTGGTCAATATGCGTGAACAAGTCGCGGCGAAACACCGGCTGGCGCAAGGTCAGGGTGTAGGTATTGCTGTCGAAGCGAAATTCGCCGGTGTTACCCACGCCGGTCTCGAGCACGTCTTGCCGGTTCTTGGCCGATTCCGCGCTTGCCGACAGCGATGGCAGCAACGCGCGCAAACTCTGACTGCGTGCCGCATCGGTAGCGGCGAACGCTGCCGCGGCGGCTCGCATTTCCGGCGCTTTCTGCAGCGCCAGTGCATAAATTTCGGGTAAGCCAGGTGCACCGGCCGACCAAGCCGGTGTGAAAACGACGAAGCAGGAAGCCACGACTAGCACTGCCTTACGCCACATCTCGCTGATTCCCTTATCAGTTGTTGTCTAAAGATGGTCGGCGGATAAATCTCCGGTTACCCCGTGCGAAAGCAGAATCCATGCCATTTGCCGCTTGCCGTGCAAATAGGCACGGGCTTTGCAATTTAACTAGCCAATTACACGCATCTCGTCTCGGATCGCATGCTAGGGAGCGCCCCCGTAAACCATTGGCTTTCGGTTCAGTGCCGGCTTATCGACGCCACGGCCAAAGGGGTCGTTTTTGTCGGCGCAGCCGATGGCAGCTGCACGGCGACGGCAGTGTCGCCGGCGGACTACGCCGTTAGCCCGGTCATGACCGCCGCCGCGCGCGGCGCGATTCAGCACGGCCAATTTTTGTTCGCCGCCGGCAACGACAGCGAACATGAAATGCTCGCGGCGCCGCTCGTGCGCGATGGAAAAATTTACGGTGCCGTTGTGTTCGAGGTTCCACGCCTGACGAATGAGCAACGCGCACCGCTTGCGCAAATGTTGCAGGTCGGCAGTTTATGGCTCGACCAACTCGAATTGCCGGCAACACCGAAACGCACCGAGCAATTGGGCGCTGTGCTCGACCTGGTCGCCGCCTGCTTGACGGCCGATTCGTTTGCGGCGGCGGCGACCACGCTCGTGACCGAGCTGGCGGCACGACTTGGTTGCGATCGCGTTAGCCTCGGCGTGATCCACGGTCGCCATATCAAGCTGCAAGCGCTCGCCAACAACGCCGGCTTCTCGCAACGGCAGCAGCTCGCGCGGCAACTCGAAGCGGCAATGGACGAAGCGCTTGAACACGAGACCACCGTGTTGCATCCGCCGGTGCCGAACACCCGCGTCCCGATCGCGCATGCCGAACTCGCGCGCTGGCAACAAAGCAGCGCGATCTGCACGATCCCGTTGCATCATCGGCAGAGCTTGCTCGGTGCGCTGACATTCGAGCGCAGTGCCGCGCAATCGTCGTGGGACGCCGACAACGCGCGTTTGTTCGAGCAGATTGCGCTGCTCGTTGGCCCGATTTTGCAATTACGTCGTTCCGAGGATCGTGGATTACTGTCGATGATCGGCGATGCGGCGCACGCGCAATGGCAACGTTGGTTCGGCCCGGGACATTTACTTACCAAGCTCGGTGGCGGATCGGTCGTCTTGCTGTTAGTGCTGCTGACGGTCATTTCCGGTCAGTATCAAGTCACCGCCGACGCGTTGCTCGAAGGACGTATCGAACGCATCGTCGCCGCGCCGCAAAAAGGATTTCTGCAAAGCGTCAGCGCGCGGCCGGGCGATGTCGTCACCCAAGGTGCGGTGCTCGCGGCGCTGGACGACCGCGATCTCAAACTCGAACAGCTGAAGTGGTCGGCGAAGCAGGAGCAGGTGTTGCAGGAATATCGGCGCGCGCTCGCCGAGCATGACCGCATCCAAATCGGCGTGCTGAACGCACAGCTAGCGCAAGCCGAATCGCAACTCGCGCTCACCGAGAAGCAGCTCGGTCGGGCGCAGCTGATCGCACCGTTCGACGGCATCGTTATCAGCGGCGACTTCAGCCAAGCGCTCGGCTCGCCGGTCGAACGCGGGCAAGTGCTGTTCAAGCTGGCGCCGCTCGATGACTACCGCGTGATCTTGAAAGTCGATGAAACCGATATTGCCGACGTGCGCGCCGGTCAACGCGGACGGCTGACGTTGACGGCGATGCCGGACGAGGCGCTGGCGATCGTGGTCGAGCGCATCACGCCGGTGGCGAGCACGGATGCGCATGCCAATTATTTCCGGGTCGAGGCCAAGCTCGACAAACCGCTGAATTATTTACGCCCCGGCATGCAAGGCATCGCCAAAATCGATATCGACTCGCGGCAATTGATTTCCATCTGGACACGCTCGCTCATTAACTGGCTGCGCTTGAAGTGGTGGTCATGGTTGCCGTAGCGCTAGCAAACTCTCTCCCCCGAAAACCACCGGGGAGAGGCGACTGTTTTTGAAGGGAATACGCATGGCTGAACCGTTATTCAGTCCCCACTGGTATCGCGTCGCTAAGCTACGCCCGCGATTGCCGCCGCACGCGCGTGTGCATCGGCATCACTACCGTGACGGCGCCTGGTGCGTGCTCGAAGACACCGCCGCCGGCCGTCAATATCGCTTTAATCGTGACGCCGAAGCGTTGATCGCGCCGATGGATGGTGTGCTCACGGTCGAGCAGATTTGCCAGCGCGCCGTCGCCGAGCTCGGCGATGCTGCGCCGACGCAGACACAAGTCATTCAGTTACTCAGCCAACTGCATGCGGCCGATCTGTTGTTGGGCGATTTACCGCCCGACACCGCCGCGTTATTCGAGCGCCAGCAACGAGCTGCACGCCATCGTTGGCGTAATCTGATGTTGAATCCGTTGTCACTGCGGTTACCGCTGTTCGATCCCGATCGATTCTTGCAGCGGGCGCTGCCGTGGGTTAGGCCGCTCTTCAGTAGGACGTTTGCGATCGTGTGGCTGGCGACGGTCGCCGTCGCCGCGCTGCTCGCGCTCAAGCACGGCCCGGCCATCGCCGCGCATGCCGCCGATCAGGCGCTGACGCCGAATAACTTATGGTTGTTGGCCGCGCTCTACCCGTTGGTGAAGACAGTGCATGAGCTCGGCCATGCCTGCGCCACTAAAGTGTGGGGCGGCGCGGTACACGAAGTCGGCCTGATGTTGCTCGTGTTCGTGCCGGTACCTTATGTGAACGCGTCGGCGGCGTCGGCATTTCCTGAGCGGCAACGGCGCATGATCGTCGCCGCCGCTGGTGTCGGCGTCGAGCTTTTCATCGCCGCGTTGGCGTTGTTCGCGTGGATCGTGCTGCAACCCGGCGTCGTGCGCGACATCGCGCTCGACCTCATGTTGATTGGCGGTGTGTCGACGGCGTTGTTCAACGGCAATCCGCTGCTGCGCTACGACGGCTACTACGTGCTGACCGACGCCATCGGTATCCCCGGACTCGGTGCACGCGCCACGCGTTATTACGCTTATCTCGCGCAACGCTATTTGTTTGGTTTGCGTACCACGGAATCGCCGGTCAGTGTCGCCGGCGAGCGCGGCTGGTTCATCGTCTACGGTTTGGCAGCGTTCGTTTACCGCATCGGTATCGGCATCGCCGTCGTTTTATATTTGAGTTCCAGCTACCTCGTGCTCGGCATCGCGCTCGCGCTGTGGCTGTTGGTCGTGCAGGTCGCGCATCCGTTGTTCAACGGCGCGCGCTTCGTATTGCGTAGTCCGTTGCTACAAGGTCAGCGGCGGCGCGCGCTACTGACGGCGTTCGGCGGTGCGGCGATGTTGTTGCTAGCGTTGATTGCGCTGCCGTTGCCGCTGTCGACGCACGCGGTCGGTGTGGTGTGGTTGCCGGAGCAAGCCCAAGTTCGCGCGGGTGCCGATGGTTTCGTCGAGGAAGTGCTGCTGGCCGACGCCAGCGCGGTGCAGCCGGGCGACGCGCTCGTGCGTATTGTCGATCCCGACGTCGAATTGCAATTGCGTGCGCTCGAGGCCGAGCAGCGCGAGCTTGAGCGGCGCTACTACGCGCTGATCGAGACCGATCGCGTTGCCGCCGCCGGCATGCAGCAACAGCTGCGGGCCGCCGATGGAACATTGGCGCGTCTGCGCGAGCGTGCCGCCGAGCAAATTCTCCGTGCCGGTACCGCCGGTACGTTGGTAATTCCCGACGCCACAAATTTGCCGGGACGCTTCGTCAAACAAGGCGAGGTCATCGGTTTCGTCGTCGATCGGAACGCGCTCACCGCGCGCATCGTCGTGCGGCAAGCCGACATCGGCTCGATTCGCCGCGACACGCGCGCCGTCACGATCATGCCGGCCGACGCGCCGGGCGCGGAAGTGGCGGCGCACCTGTTGCGCCAAGTCGGTGGCGCTATCGATCGACTACCGAGCCGCGCGCTCGCGGCACCGAACGGTATTACGGTCGATCCGCTCGATGAGTCGGGCATGCGCACGCGCGAGCCGATTTTTCAAATCGATCTGGCGTTGCCGGCCGACGTTGCCTGGACCCGCATCGGCACGCGTGTTTACGCGCGCTTCGACCACGGTTACGAACCGTTGGTGTTTCGTTGGCAGCGCGCGTTGCGCCGTCAATTGCTGCGCCAAGTTGCCGACTAAATGGCCGCCAGCCGATGAGCTCCGCGCCCACGCCGTCGTCAGCGCCGCTCGACCCCGCGGAAATCACCGCGCGGTTCGCGGCGCGAGCACGGCCGTTCCTGCGGCCCGGCGTGCGCTTTGGTCTTTATCCGCAACGCCGTCTTGCCGCTGACGAACGCCTTGAACGCACGCTCGAGCGCCTATTGCTACCGCTGCATCCGCCGCGCGCCGCGCGCGTTCGACAGTGGCCGGCATTCTTGCGCGAGCTCGAACGCTACGATCGAGCGCTGCGGCAACTGAATGAGCCGGACATGGAACGCTGGATCCAAGCGTTGCGCCGGCGATTGTGGCGCGCGCATCTGTCACCGGAAAACATTGCCTGCGCGTTCGCCACGGTGCGCGAGTTGACGCAGCGCACGCTCGGGTTACGACACCACGACCAACAAGTTATTGCCGGTTGGGCGCTACTCGACGGCCTGCTTGCCGAGATGGTAACCGGCGAAGGTAAGACCCTCACGGCCACGCTCGCGGCTTGCACCGCCGCGCTCGCTGGCATTCCGGTGCACATTGTGACCGTCAACGACTACCTAGCGCGGCGTGATGCGGAACTGATGGCGCCGATTTACCGGCGCTTCGGGCTGAGCGTTGGCGTCGTCACCGCCGACGTCGCCACGCGCGAGCGGCGCACGGCGTATGCCGCCGATATTACCTACTGCACTAGCCAACAACTGGTGTTCGATTACTTGCGCGATCGACTGACGCTCGGTGGTGATGTCGACGAGCTGCGTTTGCAATTGAGCGCGCTCTGCACCGGCGAACGTCGTACCGAGCAACTACTGTTGCGCGGACTCTACTTCGCCATCGTCGACGAGGCCGACAGTATTTTCGTCGACGAAGCGCGCACACCCTTGATTCTCGCCGGTGCTGGCGGCGACAACGGTTTTGCCGAGCACTACCGACCGGCGCTCTGGCTCGCCGAGCAACTACAACCGGGTCACGATTTCACGCTGGATGAAACCGCGCGACGTATCGCCTTAACCCGCAACGGTGCCCGTCGACTGGCTGAGATCGGTCGCCCGCTCGGTAGTGTCTGGGCCGATCAACGCAAGCGCGAAGCGCTGACCGAGCAGGCGTTAGCTGCGCGTCATTTATATCAGCGCGACCGGCATTACTTGGTGCGCAACGGCCGTGTCGAAATCATCGACGAGCACACCGGCCGCACATTACCGGATCGCTCGTGGGAGCAGGGACTGCAGCAGATGATCGAGGTTAAAGAAGGACTGCCGCCGAGCGCGCCGCCGCAACCGCTCGCGCGCATCAGCTATCAGCGTTTCTTTCAGCGTTATCTGCGACTCGCGGGTATGTCGGGCACGCTGCGCGAAGTGGGCGGCGAGTTGCGTCGCGTATACGGCCTATCGGTCGTGACAGTACCGCGGCACCGGCCAAGTCAGTTGCGTACGAGCGGTGCGCACTATTTTCGACGTGCCGCCGATAAGTGGCCGGCAATCGTGCAGGCGATTCAGCGCGAGCACGCCGCCGGCCGGCCGGTGCTCGTCGGTACGCGCACGTTGGTCGAGTCGGAGCAACTCAGTGCCTTACTTAATAGCGCCGGCGTCGTTCACCAAATACTCAACGCCCGCCAAGATGCTGACGAGGCCGCGATCGTCGCCCGCGCCGGCCAGACCGCGCAGGTAACGATCGCGACCAATATGGCTGGCCGCGGAACCGACATCGTTCTGGCTGAGCAGGTCAGTGCGCGCGGCGGATTGCATGTGATCTTGTGCGCGCCTAACGACTCGCGCCGCGTCGACCGCCAATTGATCGGCCGCTGCGCGCGTCAGGGCGACCCGGGCAGTTATGAAGTTTTCGGCTCGCTCGAAGACGACGTGATCCGACTACAGTTAGGGAATTGGCCGCGGTGGTTCACGCGCCGCACCGTGTCGATGATTCCAACGTGGCTCGGCGCTGGTTTTGTCTGGTTAGCGCAGCAGCTTGCCGAGCACCGTCATCGCCGCGCACGCCGCGCGTTGCTGCGCGATGACGAACGCCGCGACGAGCGCATGGCGTTCTCCGGCCGCGCTGAATAGATTCGTATTTATATCCCCTCTCCCGCTTGCGGGAGAGAGGTGGGGGGAGAGGGAAATGTCGTTAATCGAAAATGCCAAAAAACTCAGATGCGACCAAACCGATGCTGAACAGCGTCTGTGGTATCACCTGCGTGCGCATCGTTTCCTGGGTCTGAAATTCAAACGGCAGAAGCCTATAGGCGGTTATATCGTCGATTTCGTCTGCCATGAACACCAACTGATTATCGAAGTAGACGGTGGCCAACATCAAGAAAACGCCGAATCGGATCGGCGTCGAGATGCGTCGTTGCATTTACAGGGATATCGCGTGCTTCGGTTTTGGAATCATGACGTGTTGCAACGGACGGAGGCTGTGTTGGAGGCAATTCATCTAGCGGTACAACCGATCTCATCGATAAATCCGAACGAACCCGATTCCCCTCCCCCCTTGGGGGGAGGGGTAAGGGGAGAGGGGGTGGTTGAGCAGCGGACGCCCTCTCCCCCAACCCCTCTCCCGCAAGCGGGAGAGGGGAGTGAGTAATAAGATGCAGCGCCTAGGATTCTATTTGTGGTTGCTACTCGCGACCAACGCGTTCGCCGCGCCGCCGATATCCGAGTTCGAAGGTCTCATTGAACCGAACATGACCGTGGAGCTACGCAGTTCGGTCGACGGCGTTATCGAATCAATCGCGGTCGATCGCAGCGCCGTCGTTAAGCAAGGTCAGGAGCTGGTCAAGTTGCGCGCCGGTGTTGAGGAGGCGGCGTTGGCGCTGGCCGAGACCAAGTCCGAGTTCGACAAGCGCAAGCAATCGCGCGCGCAACAGCTGTATGCCAAGAACGCGATTCCGTTCAGCGATAAAGACGAAGCCGATGCCAACGCGCGGATAAGCGAGCAGCAAATGCGCCACGCGCGCGAGACGCTCAATCTGCGCATCATCCGTAGTCCGATCAGCGGTGTCGTCGCCGAGCGCTATTTGTCGCCGGGCGAATCGGTGAAAGACAAGACCATCCTCAAGCTCGTGCAGATCAATCCGTTGCGCATCGAGCTGGTGTTGCCGGCATCCGCGTTCGGACAAATTCAAAAAGGAATGAGCGCGCAGGTGCAACCCGAGCTCGGCAGCGTCGGGCCGTTGAATGCGACCGTTACCGTCGTCGACAAAGTGATCGATGGCGCCAGCGGCACGTTCGCCGTCCGTCTTGAAATTCCGAACCCAACCCAGGCGATTCCCAGCGGGTTACGCTGCAAAGTGCGTTTTGCCCCGCACTGACCTAACGCGTCGGAAAACAGACGCTATTCGGCTATTCCCCATCAGCGTCGGCAACAGCCGCTCCATGAAATCATGGGGTTACGCCCGGAGGCAAAAGGCATAGACATTGCAAGCAGAGTCGTAAACCCGACGCACAGCTTCTTGTCAGCATGCCTTTCAAGAAACATAACAAGCGCAGGGATGTTGATGGTGCCAGGGTCGGTGGTCCGCGATTCGAAGAGCTCGAATCGCGTTTGCTGTTGTCCGCCGACGTGAGCGGTCTCGTCGTTGATGCGACGCCCGTCATCGAACCCGCCATCATCCAATCGATCGATCTCGCTGCATTCGCGCCGTCGTCCTCGACCAGCGCCGCCGCTGCCGTCGAGGCGCGCAAGGAACTGGTGCTGATCGATCCGCGTGTTAGCGATTATGGCCAAATCGTTTCCGATCTCCTCGGTCCGCGCACGGATGGACGCTCGATCGATATCGTCGTGCTCGATCCGACGCGCGACGGCATCCAGCAGGTCAGCGACGCGCTCGCCGATCGCCACGATCTGTCGGCGCTGCACATCATCTCGCACGGCCGCGCCGGCACCGTCGAGCTCGGTGCCACCGAACTCGACGCCAATACGCTGTTCGACAATGCCGGCGCGATTCAACAGTGGCGCAATGCATTTACCGACGACGCCGACATCATGCTCTATGGCTGCGATGTCGCAGCGACGCCGAACGGTCATGTGCTGATCGACGCGCTGAGCCGTTTTACCGGCGCCGACGTCGCCGCCAGCGATGACGCCACCGGTGCGCACGCGCTCGGCGGCGATTGGTTGCTCGAAGTCGATAGCGGCGCGATCGAAACGACCGTGGCGCCGAGCGCGGCGCTGCAAGCGAGTTGGCAAGGCCTGCTGGCGGTCACGACCGACGGCGGTGAGACCCAGGTCGACACCGGTGGACCCGGCACCGGCACTATCGTGAGTCAGACACGCAACGTTGCCATCGATAGCAACGGCAACTCTGTCGTGGTATGGCAAGACAGCGTTAAAGACGGCAGCGGTAATGGCGTCTACGCGCAGCGTTACGACGCCAGCGGTGTCGCCCAAGGCGCTGAGTTCCGAGTTAACACGACGACGTTCAACAACCAGATGTCGCCGTCAGTTGCCATGGGTGCTAATGGCGATTTCGTCGTCGCCTGGTACGGCGACAATGTCGATCCCACCGTCATCGGCACCATCTACGCGCAGCGTTACGACGCCAACGGCGTCGCCCAAGGCGGTGAGTTCATCGTTAACACCACGCAGGCCGACAACCAGATGCAGCCGGCGATCGCTACAGGCCCCGGCGGCAACTTCGTCATCGCCTGGTGCAGCGACAATCAGGACGGCAGCGGCGGCGGTATTTATGCCCAACGCTACGACGCCAACGGCGTCGCCCAAGGCGGCGAGTTCCGGGTCAACACCACCACCCTGAACGTTCAGGACACGCCGGCGATCGCGATGAACGATGTCAGCAATTTTGTCATCGTTTGGAACAGCGCGAACCAAGACGGCAGCGGCTACGGCGTCTATGGGCAACGCTACAACAGCAGCGGTGTCGCCCAAGGCAGCGAGTTCCGCGTCAACACCACCACCGCCGATAATCAGTACAACCCGTCGGTGTCGATGGATGCCCTCGGCAACTTCGTCGTCGTTTGGACCAGCGATAACCAAGACGGCAGTGGCAGCGGTATTTACGGCAAACGCTACAACTACAACGGCGTTGCCCAAGGCAGTGAATTTCAAATCAACGCCACGACCGCCTCGGCCCAGAGCAATCCGTCGGTATCGATGCGCCGGACCGACGGTTTCTACGTGACCTGGGACAGTTGGAATCAGGATGGCGATCAAGCCGGCATATACCTGCGCGAGTACGATACCGCCGGCAATCCGCTCACCGGTGAAACGCTGGTCAACACCACGACCGTCGGCGATCAGAGGAACGCGAGCGTTGCCGTGAATGACGACGGCCAACTGGTGGTCGTCTGGCACAGCGACTCCATAGACGTTGCCATGCAACGCTACACGCATAACATCGCGCCGTTCCTCATCACCACGCAGACGCCGTTACTGAATTCGATCAACGAAGACGCGCCGGCGCCCGTTGGTGCCGTCGGTACGTTGGTCTCCGATCTCGTCGACTTTGACAATCCGTTGGGCCAGGTCGATAACGTCATCGACAACGACCCCGGTGCGTTGCTCGGCATCGCCGTGGCTTACACCGATACCACCAACGGTACGTGGTGGTACACCACCGACGGTGGTACCAATTGGCTCTCTTTAGATACCGTCAGCGGCACGAGCGCACGCCTGCTCGCGGCCGACGCCAATACCCGCGTCTATTTCCGGCCGACCGCTAATTTCAACGGTACCGCCTCCATGATGCTGCTCGCCTGGGACCAGACGACGGGCAGCAATGGCGGGCTGGCCGATACCACTGGGCGCGGCGGTAATTCCGCCATCTCGCAATACGCGGTCAATGCTTACGTTACCGTCAACGCCGTCAACGATGCACCGGTGCTCGACAACACCAAGTCGCCGGCGTTGAACGCGGTGAGTGAAGGCGCGCCGGTACCGGTTGGCGCCGTCGGCACATTGGTATCGAATCTCGTCACCAACGGTATGCCGTTGGCGAACGTCAGTGACGCCGATAGCGGTGCGTTGTTCGGCATTGCCGTGACTGCCGTCGATACCAGCAACGGTGCGTGGTGGTACACGACCGATGGCGGCACGAATTGGTTTGCGTTAGGAGCGGTGACCACCGACAACGCGCTTCAACTCGCGGCTGACGCCAACACGCGGATCTATTTCCAACCGAACGCCGACTTCATCGGCACGATCGCCGCCGGGCTGACGTTCCACGCCTGGGATCAAACCGCGGGTAGCAACGGCACGTACAGCGGTACCTCCATCAATGGTGGCACCACGGAATTTTCGAGCGCCACCGACACTGTTCCCGTTACCGTGACGGCCGTGAATGATGCGCCGGAGATTACCTTCGGCGAGATGCGGGTGAACACCGTCACGACCGATACCCAAGACATGGGCGGCAATAAGAATGTGGCGATGGATGCCAATGGCAATTACGTCGTCACCTGGATGAGCTTTAACCACGACGGTAGCAGCTACGGTATTTACGCACAGCGCTTCAATTCCGTCGGCGTCGCCCAGGGAGCGGAGTTCCTCGTCAATACCACCACCGCCAACAATCAGGCATTCCCGGCGGTGGCGATGGATGCCAGCGGCAACTTCGTCATTGTCTGGGAGAGCTTTCTGCAAGACGGCAGCGGCAATGGCATTTACGCGCAGCGCTACAACAGCAGCGGCGTTGCCCAAGGTAGCGAGTTTCGCGTCAACGTTACCACCGCGAACGACCAACAACTTCCATCGATCGCGATGGATGCCAGCGGCAACTTCATCGTCGTTTGGGAAAGTCCGGACAGCGGCGGAACCGGCGTCTACGCACGGCGCTACAACGCCGCCGGTGTTGCCCAAGGCGGCGAGTTCCGCGCCAACACTACGACTGCCGGCAATCAATCAAGTGCCAAAGTGGCGATCGATGCCAGCGGCAACTTCGTCATTGTTTGGAGCAGTACTGGGCAAGACGGCAGCGGCGATGGTATCTACGCGCAGCGCTACAACGCCGCCGGCGTTGCCCAAGGCAGCGAGTTCCTCGTCAACACCACGACCGCCAACAATCAACAGCTGCCGTCGGTGGCGATGGAAGCCGGCGGCAACTTCGTCGTCGTCTGGTCTAGCGCCGGTCAGGACGGCAGCGGCATGGGCATTTATGCACAGCGTTACGACAGCGCGGGTGTCGCCCAGGGCGCGGAGTTCCGCATCAACGTCACCACCAACAACGATCAGACAAGCAGTGCCATCGCCATGTTGCCCTCCGGCGGTTTTATCGTCGCCTGGGCCAGCGATCAGCAAGACGGCAGCGGCTATGGCATCTACACACGCAAGTATGACGCCGCCGGCAACGCGCTCACCGGTGAGACACTGGTTAACGCCACCACCTCAGGCTGGCAGTTAAGTCCCAGTGTTGCCGTGGACGACACCGGTCGCGCGGTCATCGTTTGGAGCGGCAACGGCAGCGGCGATGCCGACGGCATCTTCATGCGGCGTTACGATTATTCGCGGACGCCGCCGACAATGACGCTTAACGAAGACGCGCCGGCGCCGTCCGGCGCGGTCGGCACGTTAGTCTCGAGTCTCGTCGACTTCGCCAGTCCGAGCGGTCAAGTCGACAACGTATTAGATCGCGACAGCGGCGCCGTGCTCGGCATCGCCGTGACCGCCGCCGATACCAGCAACGGTACCTGGTGGTACACGACCGATGGTGGCAGCAACTGGTTGGCGTTAGGCGCGGTGAGTGACAGCAACGCGCGTCAACTCGCCGCCGCCGCCAACACGCGGATTTATTTCCGGCCCAGCGCCAATTTCAACGGCACGATTGCGCCAGCGCTGACGTTCCGCGCGTGGGATCAAACGACCGGCAGCAACGGCGCGTTGGCAGACGCTTCGAGCAATGGCGGTGCCACCGCCTTCTCGATGGTGACCGACACCGCCTCGGTGGTCGTGACTGCCGTCAACGACGCGCCGGTGCTCGATCCCAGTAAATTGATATCGGTCACGGTAAATGAAGACGCGCTGGCGCCGTCCGGCGCGGTCGGCACGTTGGTATCGAGTCTCGTCGACTTCGCTAGCCCAAGCGGTCAAGTTGACAACGTCACCGAACAGGACGCCGGCGCCTTGCTTGGCATCGCCGTGACCTACGCGGATATCGGCAGCGGCAACTGGTGGTATACGACCGACGGTGGTACCAACTGGCTCGCGTTAGGCGGTACTTTCACCAACGCTCGTCTGCTCTCCGCCGACGCCAACACCCGTGTCTACTATCAATCCACCGCCAATTTCAACGGCGCTGTCGGTGCCGCACTCGACTTTCGCGCTTGGGATCAAACGAGCGGCAGCAACGGTGGGCTGGCCAACACCGTCGTGTGCGGTGGCTCGACCGCGTTCTCAATTGCTATTGGCACCGTTGACGTGGTGGTCAACGCCGTCAACGATGCGCCGGTAATTACTTCAAACGGCGGCGGCGTTACCGCCGCGATATCGGTCGCTGAGAACACAAACACCGTGACCACGGTTACCGCGACCGACGTCGACGTGCCGGCGAATACGCTCAGCTACTCGATCGTCGGCGGTGCCGATGGTTTGCGCTTTAGCATCGACAGCGTGACCGGCGTCTTGACCTTCGCCGTTGCACCCAACTTCGAAGTGCCGTCAGATGCCAACACCGACAACGTCTACGACGTGACGGTACAGGTATCCGACGGTAACGGCAGCACCGACACCCAACAGATCAGCGTGACCGTAACCGATGCCAACGAGGCGCCGTCGTTGGTGCCGACCACGCAAGGCGGTGAGACCCGGGTAAACACCACGACAGCTAATTCGCAAAGCGGCGGAACCGTGGCGATGGATGCCAACGGCAATTATGTCGTGACTTGGAGTGCGGCCGACGCCAATGGCGCCGGCATCTTTGCCCAACGTTACAACGCGGCCGGCGTCGCGCAAGGCGGTGAGTTCCAGGTCAATACGACGACGGCAAACAATCAGTTTGCGCCAACGATTGCATTGGCTGCCAGCGGTAACTTTGTCATCGCCTGGCAAAGTTGGAGTCAAGACGGCAGCCTTTACGGCGTCTATGCGCAACGCTACAACGCCGCCGGCGTGGCGCAAGGCGGGGAATTCCGCGTCAATACCACGACGGTAGGAGATCAGAGCACTCCTTCGATCGCGATCGATGCCAGCGGCAACTTTGTCATCGCCTGGACCAATCTGGATCTCGGTCTGCGTTACAACGTCTACGCACAGCGCTATAACGCTGCCGGTGTCGCCCAAGGCGGCGAGTTCCGCGTCAATACCACGATCAATGGGCAATCCGTTCCGGTGGTGGCGATGGACAGCGTCGGCAATTTTGTCGTTGTCTGGCAAAGCAATGACGGCAGCGGTTGGGGCGTCTATGCACAGCGCTATAACGCTGCCGGTGTCGCCCAAGGCGGCGAGTTCCGCGTCAATACCACCACCGCCAACGATCAGATGGACGCGGCGGTGGCGATGGACGCCACCGGCAACTTCGTGGTGACGTGGCACAGCCGAAACAATGACGGCGATGGTTGGGGCATCTGCGCCCAATGCTACAACTCAGCCGGTGCCGCCCAGGGCAGCGAGTTCCTGGTTAATGTAACGACCGCCGATTGGCAGCAATATCCGACGGTGACGATGCGTTCCTCCGGCGGCTTCGTTATCGCTTGGCAAAGCATCAACCAAGACGGCAGCGGTTACGGTGTGTACCTGCACGAGTACGACGCCAGTGGCAACGCGATCAGCGGTGAGACGCGCGTTAGCTCGACGACCTCCGGCAATCAACAAAACGCCCGCATCGCCGTCGATGACATCGGTCATATGGTGGTGGTGTGGAATGGCAACGGCAGCGGCGATAACGATGGCGTGTTCATGCAGCGCTACGCCTACGCGAACTCGCCGGTGCTCAGCACCGAGAACGAAGATTCGCCGGCCCCGGTCGGCGCTGTCGGCACCTTGGTCTCGAGTCTGGTTGATTTCGCCAGCCCGAGCGGCCAAATCGACAACATCAGCGATCCCGACGCCGGCGCTTTGCTCGGCATCGCCGTCACCGGCGCCGATACCACCTATGGCTTTACCGGGTTCACAACCGACTGGTGGTACACGACTGACGGCGGCGCGAATTGGTTGAACTTAGGCGCGGTCAGCAACACCAACGCGCGGCTGCTCGCCGCCGATGCCAACACCCGCCTCTATTTCCGACCGGCCGCCGATTTCAACGGCACCGTTTCCGACGTGCTCACGTTCCGCGCCTGGGACCGGACGACCGGCGCCAACGGCGCGCTCGCCAATACCTCGGTCAACGGCGGTAGCTCCTCGTTCTCGAGCACGACCGAAACGGCGTCAATCGTGATCACCGCGGTCAACGATACGCCGGTGATCACCTCGAACGGCGCCGCCGCGACGGCAGCAATTTCGGTGGCCGAGGGCACCACCGCCGTCACCACCGTTACCGCCACCGACGTCGACGTGCCAGCGCCGACGCTGACCTATTCGATCGTCGGTGGCGCCGATGCCGCGCACTTTGCGATCGACAGTACGACCGGCGCGTTGGTTTTCGTCGTCGCGCCGATCTTCGGTACACCCACCGATGTTGGTGCCGACAATATCTACGACGTCACCGTGCAAGTCGCCGACGGTAACGGCGGTACCGACATGCAAGCGATCAGCGTCAGTGTCGCGACTGCCAACACCGCACCTACCGGCAGCGACGCCACTATCACAACCGCTGAAGACGTCGCGTATGTGTTCGACGTTACTGACTTCGGTTTCAATGATGCCGACGTCGGCGACAGCTTGAGCGCGGTGCGCATCGATATGTTGCCGGTGAACGGTACGCTGACACTCGCCGGCGCGGCGGTCAGCGCCGGACAAATCGTCACCGCGGCCGACCTGGTCGCCGGTAATTTCGTCTACACGTCGGCGGCAAATGCGAACGGTGTTGCCTATGCGAGCATTAGGTTCTCGGTGTGCGATCAAAGCGCGTGCTTCGCCGCCAGCCCGAACCGGCTGACGATCGACGTGACACCGGTGAACGATGCGCCGGTGCTGGCGACGAATACCGGGCTGACGCTGCTCCAAGGTGCGAACGCGACGGTAACACCGCTGCAGCTCGCGACCACCGACGTTGATAACAGCGACGTGCAATTGGTTTACACGCTGACGGCGTTGCCGACAGCGGGTGTGTTGCAGCTCGACGGTGTTGCTTTAGGCCTCAATGACACGTTTACGCAAGCGGATCTCAACGCCAATCGAGTGAGCTATCGCCACAACAATACGACCGCGGCGACTGACGTTTTTGGTTTCATCGTCGCCGACGGCAGCGGCGCTATGGTCGGATCGAGCTTCGCGATCACAGTGACGCTCGTCATCCCGCCGGATCCGGTCACGTCACCAGCGCCGCCGGTAAACGGCGGAGCGCCGGTACCGCCGGCGCCGATAAGTTCGCCGGCGCCATCAACGCCACCGGTGATGGGAGTCGACGGCGGTGTAACGACCGATGTTCCCTATGTCAGCACATGGCGGCCACTGCCTAGCGCGAAACCGACCTCAAACCCGAGTCTCGCCGCCACCCAGCGAACGGCGTCGATGGTGCCTGACGTAAACGCGAGCGCGTCGTTCACCGCATCCGTTTCGTCAAGGGGTCCGGTGACGGCTTCGTCGATACCAGCTCCCGGCAACGTGCATTCGTTCAACGCCCTCGGTCGCGCGCTCGACGATATGCGCACACAGTTGCGCGAAGGTTCAACGCCGCTGTTTACGAGCGCCACGACATTCAGCGGCGCCATTCTCACCGTCGGCTTTATTTCTTGGATCCTGCGCGGCGGCGCCCTGGCCGCGAGCCTGATCGCGACGACACCGCTGTGGAACCGTTTCGATCCATTGCCGATCCTCGCCCGTCGGCGTCGCAAAAACGAACGCGAGGAAGCGACCAAGGAGCATCTCGCCGTCATGCACGATCACCGCGAGCGCGCGTTACGCAAATTGTTTCCGGTGCGCCCGGGCGCAGCCACCGATACCGACGAGATCGGCTGATGCGCCTGTCACCGACTTTTCGTTTGACGCTCAGCATGGCGCTCATCACCGTGAGCCTAGTGCTGTTTGCCGATCTCGCCGGCTTCGTCCCCGACGCTCGATTTGCCGCGCTCGAAATTCGCAAGCGCAGTTGCGAGTCGCTCGCCGTGCAGCTATCGATCGCCGTCACTCGTTCGGACATTGATCTGGTGAAGCAGACGTTGGATGTTTTTGCGACGCGCAATCCGGACGTGCTGTCGGCAGCGATACGTCGGGCCGACGGCAGCATCTTCAGCGAAACGCCGGAGCATGCGAAATACTGGTCGCCGCCGGACACGGATCGATCGACATTGACGCACGTGTTGGTGCCGGTGTTTGCCGGCGAGCAGCGTTGGGGCGCGGTCGAGGTCAGTTTTGCGCCGGTATATCAAGGTGTGCTCGGTTGGCTACGTCATTCGGTTTGGGGGTTGGCGTTGTTCACCGGCATGATCGGGCTCGGCATTTTCTATGTGACGTTGCGACGGGCGTTACGCGAGCTCGACCCGCGCGGAACGATTCCGCAGCGCATCCGCTCGGCGTTCGATGCGCTGGCCGAAGGCGTGCTGATTCTCGATCGCGACGGCTTCATCGTCCTCGCCAATGCCGTGTTCGCGCAAAAGTGCGGGCGTTCCGCCGATGCCTTGATCGGTATAAAGGCAGCACAGCTCGAATGGCTCGACGCCGTCGAGAAGTCGAAGCCGAAAATATTGCCGTGGGCGCAGACGCTGACCGCCGGTGAGACGCAAGCGCGCGCGTTTTTGCGGCTCGCCGCCAGTGGTCAAGGTGAGACCCAAGTGTTCGTGATCAACAGCACGCCGATACTGGACGAGCGCCACCAACCGCGCGGCGCGATCGTCACATTCGACGACGTTACCGCGCTCGAGAAGAAGAACCAGGAATTGAACAGCACGATCGATCTGCTCAAAGAGTCCGAGCGCGAAATCAAGAATAAGAACGAAGAGCTCTATCAACTCGCCACGCGCGATCCGCTCACCGGCTGTCTCAACCGCCGCGCCTTCTTCGCCATGTTCGAGCCGTTGTGCGGTAAGACCGAGACCGAAGGCATGGCGCTGTCCTGTCTCATGATCGATATCGATTATTTCAAGTTGATCAACGACCGCTTCGGCCATGATATCGGCGATAAGGTGCTGCATTGGGTGGCGGAGAATATCCAGTCGCTGGTCGACGATAGTGGCTCGATCTGCCGCTACGGCGGTGAAGAATTCTGCGTCGTGTTGCCCGGTTTGGATGTTTTTCAGGCGGACGTCATTGGCCAACGACTTTGCCGCGCGATCGAAGAGAAGTCGACGTTGCGTTTCGGTAGCGAACTCGCCGTCACGATCAGCGTCGGCCTGTCGTCGGCGCAATCCGGCGTCAACACCAGCAGCGGTCTCATTACCCAGGCCGATCAGGCGCTATACGCGGCCAAATCGACCGGCCGCAACCGGGTCGTTCAATGGAGCAGCGCCATCGAAGCGCCGGCCGATCTGCAACCAAGCCTGCGCCGTGCCGGCGAGCGCGTCGGTTTAAGCAGCGTCTTGGACGCTTCGCAACGCATTACGCCGGCGCCCATGGAGCAGGCGCTTTCCGCGAGCGGCGCATCGACGATCATGCAGCGTATGGAATTTATCGACTGGATGGAGCGCGCATTGCGCGAAGGCCACCGGCAAACCCATAAGAGCGTCGCTGTCATGTCGCTCGTACCGAACCAGTTTCGCCGCGTCAGCGATACGCTGGGTGCCAGCGTCGGCGATACGTTGCTGCAAGTCATTGGCAATCGGTTGCAAGACGAGCTGCGCCAGATTGATGCAGCAGCTAGTGCCGGTAAATTCGGGTGGCGGGTGTCGCGTCTGCGGCTCGATGAGATCGGTATCGTTATCAGCGGCATCGCCGGCAAAGACGAGGTGCGCTCGTTGCTCAATCGTATTTTCCGCGCGCTGTCGCAGCCGCTCGAAATGCACGGCCACATGATCGAAGTCGGCGTTTCGATCGGCGTCGCGCTGACGCCGGAAGGCGGCGACACGCCGGAGATGTTGCTCAAGAACGCGGCGGCGGCGCGTTACTACGCGCAGGAGCGTCACCGCGACGAGCGTTGTGAATTCTACTCAGACGAAATGCACGTGAGTTCGATGCGGCGCGCGCGCATCGTCGGTGAGCTACAGCAGGCGCTCGACAACGATCAATTCGTGCTGCATTTCCAGCCGCAGCAGGATCTGCGCACCGGCGAGATCGTCTCGTGGGAAGCACTGTTGCGTTGGCCACATCCGCAGCTTGGTCCCATCCCGCCGGCGGAATTGATTCCCATCGCCGAGCAGACCGGCCTCATTCATGGTCTCGGCAGGTGGGTGTTGCGCGCAAGCTGTCGGCAAGCCAAGGCATGGTCGGATGCTGGTTTCGGCGTCGGCCGCATCGCCGTCAATCTGTCGGCGATACAACTACGGCACGCCGACATCGTCGATCAGGTACGCGAGGTATTGCTGGAGACGGGATTGGCACCGAACCGATTGGAGCTGGAGATCACCGAGAGCGCCATCATGCACGACCCTTCGGTCGCGCAGCGCACGCTGCAGCAGCTGCGCGAGATCGGCATTCGCATCGCCATCGATGATTTCGGTATCGGCTACTCGGGCTTGAGCTATATCAAGGATTTCCCGGTCGACGTCGTCAAGATCGACCGATCGTTTCTCATCAGCGTTGCCGATCCGCGTGCCGGCGAACTGTATGCCGGCATTGTCGACATGGCGCAGCGCCTGAACTTGTATATCGTCGCCGAAGGCGTGGAAGCACAAACCGATCTCGATTTCGTGAAGCACTGCGGCTGCCATGCTATCCAGGGCTATCTCTTTAGTGCACCGGTACCGGCGACGCAGGTCGAAAGGATTCTGCCAAGCAGCAATGGATCCCGCCCCGAACCTGCTTGGCAATCCGCGCGCGCGAGCAAGCGGTCGATCTCGTAGCCGACCCAGCGCCCGTGCCTAGGTTATTGCAGCGTCGTGTGGAATCGCTTAAAGCTAAAAAACACCGATAGCGCCGCCATCAACAGCAGCACACCGACGTGTTGCGCGACGAACAACGGTTCGCCGCCCTTCAGCATGATGTTGCGCAGCAGCCCGAGAAAATGCGACAGCGGGTCGAGGTAGGAAACCCACTTCAGCACTTCCGGCATATTTTCCAGCGGGAACATTAATCCAGACAGCAAGATCGCCGGAAACAAAAACAAAAATCCGGCGAGCATGGACTGTTGTTGATTGCGGGCGATGGTCGAGATCAGTGTGCCGATGGCGACGGCGGTGCAGACGAAAGCGAACGCCGCCAGCGTCAGCACTAGCAGCGAACCGCGTACCGGCACGCCGAAGCCGAGCACAGCGACGCCGAGAATCAGCGGCAGATTGCTCATGCCGAGAACGACGTAAGGAATCGTTTTACCGAAGATGATCTCGGACGCTGTCACCGGCGCCGAGATCAACATCTCGAACGTGCCGGTTTCCTTTTCGCGCGTGATCGACATGCTCGTGAGGATGATCGACATCATGCACATCAGCATGCACATCACGCCCGGAATCATGAAGTGCGAGGTTTCGAGCGTCGGGTTGTAGAGCACACGGCTATCGAGTTGAATCGGTGTCTCGGCGGCGACGATGTGAGCGTTGTCGGTTAGCGCCAACGCCGAAATACTCCGCAAGTAAGCCTCGATCGATTGCGCCTGGATGACGTTGGTGGCGTCGATCAACACTTGCAGATCGGCGCGCCCGCGCCCGAGTGCGCGCGTGAGACCGCCGGGCGGCGGCACCAGCGCCACATCGATTTTGCCGGCGCGCAGCAAATCGAACGGATCGGTATTACGGTCGATGCTGGCCGGCACGAAGCGTCCGCTGGCGATGCTACGCTGGTAAATGTCACGCAACACGGTGTCGCCGGCGGTCGGCTGCGCCCACAGCCGTATATTCTTAACGTCGTTGGAAATGGCGAAGCCGAACAGCGTCAGTTGGATCAGCGGCGCCACGAACAGCAGGATGCGCATGCGTGGGTCGCGCAACGCTTGCTTGAACTCTTTGCGCAAAAATCCCCGTAGGGTCGACATCATGGCTCCAGATCCTTTTTGAATTTACTGGTCGCGAGCACGATCATGATCGTGCACAAGATCGCGAGCGCCAGGAACGGGCCGGCCATGTCGAGAAATGTCGAGCCTTTGAGGTACGATTCGCGAGCGATAGTCATGAACCAGCGCGCCGGCAGGATCATCGTGAAGTACTGAAAAAAAGTCGGCATGCTCTCGATCGGAAAAATAAAACCGGAGAGCAATTGCGCCGGTAGCAGGCCCGACATGATGGCAATTTGCATGGCGATCTGTTGCTTGCGGGTGACGACCGAAATCAGCAACCCCTGTGCGAGATAAGTGGCCAGGAACAGAATACAGCCCGCCAAGAAAACCAGATGGCTGCCAACGAACGGCACGCCGAACACGGTGCGTGAAATGAGATAAACGAACGCGACCGCGGTAAGACCGAGCACCGCATACGGCGCGAGTTTGCCGACGATGATTTCCAGCGGTTGCGTCGGCGTCGACAACAATAATTCCATCGAGCCGTTCTCCCATTCGCGTGCGACCGTCAGTGCCGTCAGCAGCACCGACAAGATCGCCATGACCACCACCGCCAGCCCGGGAATGATGAACCAGCGGCTGTTGAGCTCGGCGTTAAACAGGTAGCGCGTTTTGAAGTCGATCGGTGTTGGCGGATCGAAGTTAGCGATGCGTTTGCCGGCGATGGTTTGAATCGACGCGACGTAGCTCAGGATCGGGCCGACCGTGGAATTGTCGGAACCGTCGAGCAAAACCTGCGCGCGTGCGCGCCGGCTGGCCAGCAGATCCTGCTCGAAGCCTGCCGGGATAATGAGCGCCGCCCGATCGCGCTCGCCGGCGATACTGCGCAGCGCCAAGTCCGGCGACGCGATGTTGTCGATAACGAAGTAGTGTGAGCTACCGAAGGTGTCGATCAAGCGACGCGATGCCTGGCTGCGATCGGCGTCGTGCACCGCCAGATGAATGTCTTTGACGTTGAACTCGATGGCGAAGCCGAAAACGAACACCATGAACACCGGCAAGCCGATCGACAACGCGAGCGTGAACGGATCGCGCAATACGTGGCGAGTTTCTTTTTTGGCGATGGCGCCGGCGCGTTGCCAGAGGAATTTCATTTCAGATTTTCCCTATGACACCCACCCTAGCCCTCCCCCGCGAAGCGGGGGAGGGACGGAGTTGTAGTAACAGGATTGCAAAATCCCGCGCTCGTTCCTTTTTATCCCCTCCCCCGCGGTTGCGGGGGGTGAAGCGGAGTTTTCGCGAGTGTCCAGTGGACACTCGCGCCGCTGAACGGGCGCGCTGTCGTTGCGCGCACCGGGCGGGAATAGTTAGGGTGGGGGTATTTGAACGAAGCTCATGCCCTGTCCTTGGACGCCTATGAAAATCTTGATTCACGTCGCTTGCTCCTCGACGCGTTTGATAAACACGTCTTCCAGCGTCGCCGCGATCGGCCGGATCTCGAAGTCGCGGTGCAAGGTTTGTTGCAGTGCCTCCGCGTCCGTAGAACGGCGAAATGCCACGTGGAAGCGCAATCCGTACGGTTCGAAATACTCGATGGCGGAATGTTGTTTGAGCTCGGCAATATCGGCGTAGCTGATTTTTTTGATCGGCTCGAGCTCGTACAGTTGCTGTGGAAATGCTTGCCGCTTCAGGTTCGCCGGCGTGTCGAGCGCGATGATCCGCCCGGAGCGCATGAGGGCGATGCGTTGGCACTGCTCGGCTTCGTCCATGTAATGCGTCGTCACGAAAATAGTTTTGTGCTGCTTCGCCAACTCTTGGATCAACGCCCAAAAGCGCGCCCGCGCCGCCGGCGTTACGCCGGCGGTGGGCTCGTCTAGAAAAACAATTTCCGGGTCGTGCAAAATCGACGCCGCCAGCGACACCTGCTGCTTCACGCCACCCGGCAGGTTCTTCACTAGCGACGTCAATGGCAATTGAAGCGAAATAAATTCGAGAATGAAATCGCGGCGCTGGCGATAGGTTTGCTCTTCGAGTTTGCGCAGGCTGGCCATGAAGCTGAGGTTTTCTTCGATCGTCAGGTCGTCGTACAGCGTGAAGCGCTGCGACATGTAGCCGACCTTGCTCTTGATCGCCATCTCGCCCTTGTCGAAGTTGACGCCGGCGACGCTGACATCGCCAGCGCTCGGTCGTAGCAGACCGCACAGCACGCGAATCGTCGTCGTCTTGCCGGCGCCGTTGGCGCCGAGAAAGCCGAATATCTCGCCGCGATTGACCGAGAACGTGACGTTGTCGACGGCGGTGAAGTCACCGAACTTGACCGACAAATTTTTAACGTCGACCGCGGGTTCGCTAGTCATGACGCGATAGTCGCGTGTTTGAGAAACAACTCGTCGAAGCTGCGCACACCGACGCGCCGCAGCAGCTCGCGTGGCTCGCCTTCGGCCATTTGCCGGCCGGCATCGATGAGGTGAACTTCCGAGCAGCGTTCGGCCTCGTCCATGTAAGCGGTGGCGACGATGATGAGCAACTTTTGGTCGGCGAGACGATAAAGCAATTCCCAGAACTCGCGCCGACTGATGGGATCGACGCCGTTGGTGGGTTCGTCGAGCAGAATCACTTCCGGCGAGCGCAGCAGCGCGCACATCAAGCCGAGCTTCTTGTACATGCCGCCGGAGAGTTTGCCGGCGGCGCGATCCACAAACGGTTCGAGTCGAGTGATTGCCAACAGTTCTTGGCGACGCGCTTGGTACGCGGTCGGCGAAATTTGATACAACGTTTGAAAAAAATCGAGATGCTCGCCGATCGACAGATCCGGGTACAGGCTTTGCTGTTGCGGCATGTAGGCGATGCGGTCGCGCACTTGCCCGAGCGACACCGGATTACCGTTTTCGGTAAAGGCGATGTTGCCGGCATCCGGTTTGAGTAGCCCGATCAGCGTGCGCATAAGCGTTGTTTTGCCGGCGCCTTCCGGGCCGATCAAGCCGTGCATTCGGCCTTCGGCGAAATGCAGCGTGAGGCCGGCGAGCGCCTGGTTCGGCCCGAGCTTTTTGCGCACGTCATCGACGTGAATGGAAATCAGATTCGTCATGGCGCCGGCGGTAGCGGCAACTCGACTTCAATGGTCATGCCCGGTTTCAAGATTTCGTCGGCGTTGGCTTCGCGGAAGCTGACTTTGACGCCGAACACCAAACGCTCGCGCTCCGATCGGGTCTGCACATTCTTCGGTGTGAACTCGGCCTCGTCGTTGATCTTCTCGATCACGCCGTCGAACTCGCGATTGTTCAGTTCCGGCAGGTAACCCTTGAGCTTCATGCCAGCGCTGAGCCGCGCCACCACGGGTTGCGGGACATACACGTAAGCCCAGATGTTGCGAATGTTGGCCAGCGTGAGAATTTTGGTTCCCGGGCTCACCCATTCGCCCGGCTCGTGATAACGCGTCAGCACTTTTCCGTCGATCGGCGCATCGATCGTGCACCACGCCAGGCGTACGTCCGCGTCTTCTTTGCGGCTGCGTACTTGATCCATAGTCTCGGCGCTGACCGAGCCGATGTGCGCCAACTTCACATTGCGTTCGTACGTTTCGCGCGCCAAGCGCGCCGTCACTTTGTAGTCCTCGCAACCGAGCGTCACCAGCGTTTGTCCGCGTTTGACGGCGTCGCCTTCACGTACCGGAAATTGATCGATCGCCGCGGCTAAGCGCGCCGATAGGTCGACCTTGGTCGCCTCTAGGGTGCCGGCATAGCGGAACGGTGCACGCGCCAACCAATACACCATGCCGACCGCGGCGCCGATCAATAGCACCGCGATGACGACGAGAAATATCTTCGGAGGTTGCTTCATGGCTTATTTTCCGTAACGGATGTCGTGTCAGTCGGCGTTGCGCGGTTCCACCAGCCGCCGCCCAGCGCTTGGAACAGCGCCGCGGTGTCGGCGTACCGCGCCGCTTGTGCTTGGATCAAGCCGACGTGCACTTGCTGGTAACGGCGCTGCGCGTCGAGCAACACCAGGGTGGTGGTCGCGCCGAGCCGATGTTGCTTGTGCACCAAGTCCAAGGATTCGCGCGCCAGCGAATCGGTTTCGGTCTGCGCTTTAAGGGTGTCGGCATCCGCCTCGAGTGCGCGCAGCGTGTCGGCGACGTTTTGAAAGGCGCGCAGCACGGTGTCGCGATAAAGCGCGCCCGCTTGCTCGTAACCGGCGAGCGCCGCTCGATGGCGCGCGCTCAGTTCACCGTTGTGAAAAATGGGTTGCAATAACGCCGCCCCGAAATTCCAGACCGTGCTCGGACCGGTGAACAAGTCGCCGGCGTTGTTCGCTTGCGATCCATAGCTGCCGGTGAGAGTGATGCGTGGATATAAATTGGCCGCGGCGACACCGGCGCGCGCGTTCGCTTGGCGCCAGAGCGCCTCGGCGCCGCGAATATCCGGGCGTTGGCGTACCAATGCCGACGGCACGCTGAGCGGCAGTGCTTGCGGCAACGCCAGCGAGGCGAGGGTAAATTCCGGTAACGCGGCGTCGTTCGGAAATTTGCCGGTCAACGCCGCCAATTGGTGACGTGCAAGGAACAGCTCTTTGTTCAGCGCCGGCAGTGTGGCTTGTACTTGTGAAAGCTCGGTGCGTTGTGTGATCACATCCGCTCGTGTCGCGCCGCCTAGCTTGAACTGGCGTTGGCTAATGTCGAACTGCGCTTGTTGGGCGGCGATGATTTCTTGGGTCGCTTGGATCTGCGCCCGCAGCGACGCTTCCTTGATCGCGGTCGTGACGATGTTGGACGCCAACGCCAGATGCGCTGCTTCTAATTGGAACTGCTGATAGCTGACTTCCGACTGCAAGGCTTCGAGCTCGCGTTGCACACCGCCGGCGACATCGAAGGCGTATGACACCTCGACCGACGCGTTATAAAGGTTGAACACGCTCGAAGGTCCGGGCTGGCCGATGGTGGAGGGCGAGAAGCGCTGACGTGTTGCCGTCAGCGAGGCGTCGACGTTCGGCGATTGCCGGCCGTCTTCGGCGCGTAGATTTTCCTGCGCCTGGCGCAGTCGTGCCTGGGCTGCGGCTAACGATGGACTGTCGGCCAATCCGCGGCGTATCAGCTCGTTCAGCGGGTCGGAGTGAAACAACTCCCACCACTGAGCGGGAATGTCATCGCCAACGACCAGCCGTTGCGCGGCACCGGCGAAGCCGGGCGAACTCGTGGTGGCGTCTGGCATCGACGATGAGGTGTAGCTCGCTACCGTCGGTGCCTCCGGTTGGCGAAAGTCCGGGCCGACCGCGCATCCGGCCCCGAACCACGCCGGCAGCGTCGCCAGTCCTCGCACCAGGACCATTCTTAATATACTCATCTTCATATCCTTGGTCGCAACGTCAGCGCCGATCGGTTTCATTAACTCGCGCCTTTGTAAAAAAGTCGTTGCGTATGCTCAATCAGACGCTCGACCAGTTCGTCCGTCATTTCAAAATTCAACACGCGCTCGGCAACGGGTAAGGCGATGAAGGGGAATATGCACAGTGCCAGCACCGATAACGCCCCGAGGGTGACATCCAGATCCGACCGAATCCGCCCTTGGCCGATTTCCAATGTCAGCAACGTCGGCAAGCGACCGCCGCCCTGCGAAGCGAAGTCACGGATGAACATTTCGCGGAATGGTCCTTCGTGCCCCAGCACCTCGCGCACGATGAGTCGAGGTACCCAGGGATCGCGGGCAAACATTGTCATCATGGCTCGCATCAGCGGCGGCAAGCTCGATTCGCTGTTGGCCGGCGGATCGGCGATAACCGCCTGGATCTGGCGCACGATCGGCCCGATGGTCTCCTGCAGCATCGCCCGATAAAGCCCCTGCTTATTCTTAAAGTGGTAATGCACCATCGCCTCGTTGACCCTGGCCGCGCGCGCAATGTCGCGCACCGACACCGACTTGAAATCGCGTTCAGCGAATAGTTTCCGCGACGCAGTCAGCAGTGCGGTGCGTACTTCATGCGCGTGGTCCGTACCGCTCGGGCGGCCGGGTCGGCGGCGTATTAGGGCACGGTGCTTACCCGTTTTGGTTGCTGCAGTCATGCAATGGTAATAATTAAACAAATGATTAATTATTGACCAAGGTATCACTCGATTTGGTGGACAGCAAGAATAGTTGCCCTTGTCGACGGCGAGCTTTTGTCGCCCTTTAGAGCGAGGTGCTTATAACGTTCGCCATCGAACGCCTGAAGTCTGATCAGGAACGTCGTCGGAAAGTCGACCTCCCCTCCAAATGGCTCGCATGGCTCAAAGTCGGCAGCCGCTTCAACGTGAACGTCGACAAACTCGGTCGCGGCTACCGTGCACGCGTTGTGCGACTCGGTGCGCGTATTGATCCGGTGAGCCAGTCGATATCGCTAGTCGCGCAGGTGAACGGAGAAAATCCGGAGCTGCTGCCGGGAATGAGTGGGTGGCGGCGTTTGAGGGTGCGAAGTAATACTACAGAGCATTAGTCGACAATATCGATCGATCGGTTCATACAGCATTGCTGTACCGACCTTCGTATAGATTGAAAGTGTGTCGTGCTTCTTCCAAGGTGCACTTAGATACTTGCGGGGTATGCCATCTCTTATTTTTCTCGCCGCTGCACGTCTCTCTGTTGAATATTTTTCAATTACTAACTTGGAGTAGCCGATGCGTATTTTTTGTAATGAGTTACCAGGTCGATCGATACTCAGTATCGTATTTGCATCGCTCTCAATCATCACTTGCGATGTGACATTGTCGAGTGCTTTAGCTGATGAAATTCCAGCTGCCGAGAAACAAGTGGAATCAGAACATTACAACGGGCAGAAGGCGCAGATCATGCAGCTCGTTCGGGAATATTTCGTGGCCCGAGATAAGGGTTGGGTCGCCGCGGAATCTTCAGCCTTAGCGGAAGGCAAACTAGCGAGTGGTCAGGTGGAGGCGCAGCCGATACGACAGGCGTCCGCGATTGCCACGGTAGCCGAGCAGATCGTGAGCGAGAGAGGGCTACAAGCTGTTGCGGTGCAGACGGGTCTGGCGCGGAAAAACAACGTCAGGTTACACGGCAACACAGCGACCGCGACCGTCACTGTTGGGACGGCCCTTACATGGAACTTCGCTTCGGTGGGCGAGTCCTCGCTTAGCGATGTCTATGTGGTTAAGTTGGAACGCAAGGACAAAACCTGGAGCATCGTCGACGTTGCCTATGCGCCGATACCTAGCACCGAGATCATGAACAAGCGCACGCGCATGGCCGCAGTGACCGGCGCGCCCGAAACCGCTGCCGTACCCATTGGCGATCCCGCTCCGGCTGTTGCATTAGCGCCGGCCGCCGCGTCCGGTTGGTACGATCGGAAGGCGGCCGCGGCCTATGCGAACGCTTGGTCCGGTAGTATCCAGTTGTCCAATGGTGAGGTGGAAGATCTATATAACCCCGCCTACGATATGGCACGCCAGGATAACGATTGCACGGACTTCGCCTCGCAGGTTCTGGCCGCCGGCGGCTGGCCAATCCATGATGGCTGGGCAAATGACAACCCAGTGAACTGGTCACCTGACCTGTGGGGTCTCCGAGGACCGTCGCAGACTTGGTCGGTGGCGTCTTGGCTCTTTGACTATGCAAGCAACTCGAAGCGTGGGGAGAAGAAGGGAATCTGGCCGTCGGATGATGGCAACCTCGATATCTGGAATCTCGAGCTGGGCGACTTGGTGTTTGTCGACTGGGATCCGAACGGCCACTACGACGGCGCCATCGACCACGCGATGGTTATTTCAGGCACGTACACCGAACTGGGCTTTACGGAGCCGACGTTTTCTCAACACACACCGCACCGACATAACATGCCGCTGAGCGTCGGTATAAAAATCGCCACCGCTCCCATCCCGAGCGTAGATCCTGGCGATGGTCTGGGCGGCCAGGGCCGCGTGCCCAAGTATCATCCGGTCCATATCCAGGATAGCTTCACCGTCGAGTGAGCAGCGCTGTTGGCTGGAACGTCGTCGCGGCGTGCCTGTACCGACTGGGGTAGTGATGAACGCTCTTGGTCACGTCGCTGACGACGTTTTAGGTGTCGATGATGTGTTGATAGGCACTGAGCAGTGCGATTCCGCGTGGATCTTTGGGAAAGAACTCGTGCGCTGCTCGGCGGTTTTCGACTCGGCGATGCGTTTGTTAATGAACTAATCAGTAACTACATTCAACTCTCAGATTTGAGCGGCGAAACCTGAGTCATTGGCCCCAAGGAGCCCGACACGCTGTCTCCTCACGCGTAAGCACCACGGCAGTCGTGCCGGCCGCTTTGCGCGGTGCCCCTCTATTTCTGTCTCCAGACGCCCGCTCGTCGGGACTGTCCTACCAGTCACTTGTTTCACCTGTGTGCCGCCACGCAAAATGCGGCACTAATATATGGGCTTTTAACGGGTCGGTCCACTGGCCTGAATCAACAATAGCGATAACGGGGAGGTGCTGTATGCAAAACGATTTACTTCGTCGTTTCAGTATTTCTGTATTGATGCTGGGATTGATCGGCTGTGGTGGCGGCGGTGGTGGTGGCAGCGACGACGGTGATGCTCCTGCCAGTGGCGTTGAATATTCCGGTGCTACCACGCAGGCGAGTGTTAGCAGCAGCAATGCACGTGCGCTTTCCGGTAGTGCTTATCATTCCGGCAGCGCCGTTGGTGGTGGCACCAACGGGTTGGCCAGCGTTACGGCGAGTGTTGCGCCGACGACGATTAAGCAGCGTTCGTTGATCTTAGCGAATTTGCTTGAGCGTACGATCGACAAGATCGACGTGAAATCGGTGCCGAGCCAAGCAACAGCGGCGGTGCAGCAGGATGAGATCGCCGGTAGTTGCGGCGGTACGGTGCGATCGAGCGTCAACTATAACGACAGCACCGGAAATTTTAGCGGCTCGCTGACATTTACTAACTATTGCGACGAATTCGTTCAATCCGTTTCCGGCGCGATATCGTTCTCCGGTCGGTTTAATGTCGCTACCGACGATATGATCTCGCTCAGTGCCAGCATGACCAGTCTCAGCGTAACGGACGACGGCGACAGTTACGTTATTCAAGCCTCGACGCAAATTTCGTTCTCGGACACCGGCGCCGCTATTGCTGTCACGCAAACTTTTAATATTCGTGATGCCAGCGGTGTCGTTTGCCGCGGCGAGAACGTAGTGCTAACAGTCGGTGATTTTGGCAGTTATACGGAAGTGCGCATCGACTCCGGTCGCTTCTATCATCCGTCGTCGGGCTATGTGGATGTGCAAACGCCGATGGCGTTCCATGTCAACACCGGTCAAAATTATCCGTCGTCGGGCAGTCTTATTATTACCGGCGCGAACGGTAGCAATGCACGGTTGATCGCCAACAGCGATGGTACTTATCAGCTGCAGGTAGATGCCGACGGCATCGGCGGTTACGAGACGACATTGACCGGCAATTGGGTAGATTTGTAAGCCGGTTGTTGTAGTTACATAGGGCGCGGGCCGTAGGGTTCGCGCTCTTTATTCTGGATTAAAACTCCCCGGATTTCGCGGCGCTCCCTCCAGGCTACATTCTCATACGCGAATTTTATTTCCTCCTTGTTTGTTGTGCCGAAGATCCCCGATAAATTTTGTTTTTACACTTCGCTGAACAAACCTCTAGTGGCGTCCTCTAACGAGATACCATCCGTACAGATGGCTTCAGGATGGTAACGAGGCGTTTATGACCGCACATGATTTATACCGATCCTAAAGGTCCCGATGCCACGCACGAAATGATCCGGTTCTTTTATGAGCACCTGCGCGGGCAACGCGGGAGAGCCTATCGGTAAGGTGCAAAAATGCGCCGGCTCGTGAGAACGGGTCGGCGCGTTCAGTCGATCAACTTAAACGTCTAGCCAAACCTTCTGCGGCGCGAGGCCACCGCCCATCTGCGACAACGGTGATGGGACGAATCCCTTCACCTTCACTGCACCGGCATCGATGGTGTCGTTGAACATCGGAATGATCTCGCCGCTGTCATCGACCACCATTGCCTGCAGGTCGTGGTACATCTGTTTGCGCTTGGCTGGGTCGAGCTCGACGCGCGCCATGGACAACAACTTGTCGAAGTCAGCACGCTTCCAAAACGACTCGTTCCAGGCGGCGTCGGACGTGTAGGCCAACGACAGCATTAGATTGGCAGTCGGGCGGCCTTCCCAAAAAGAACCGCAGAACGGCTTTTTCATCAGAGGACCACTTTGATTTTATCGATATTTTTCGCCGGTTGGGCAGCCGAAAGTACGTTCGAAATGGCAGTAACCTCTACAGTTAACGAAGAAAGTGGTATTAATTCCTGCAGCTGTCTGCATTGCTTTCAGGAAGATTTTTGTCGACTTCCAGGGAATCGGTGAGGAGCACAGCAAGCGGCAATTTACCGAAAAGGATTTCGAACGGTCAGTATGTCCTCGATCTTCTGACCGTCCTGAAGATCTTCCGTGTAAAGCGTTTGGCATCCGGCCTCGAGCGCGCTAGCGATGATCATCGCGTCATAGACGGAGAAACCGTGGCGCTCGGCGACTTCGATGCCGCGCAGGTGCGTCTCGACGGTCAACGCTTCGACCCGGCAGACGGTACGTACTTGTGTCAGGATTTCACCCACTTCGACCCACGTCATGCCGAGTTTGCGCCGCGCGACGTTGGCGATCTCGTTTAATACTTGCACACTGACGACGCCGCCGTCTGCTAGCAGCGTCTCTGCTCTATCCGCCTTCGCCGCATCGCCCGAGAGCAAATACAACACGACGTTAGAATCGAAAAATACATTAACGCCGGGTATTGGCATCGAGCCGATCAAACTTGAAATCCGCGGGCAACCGTCCCCGATACTTTCGTAGCCGCGCCAGCAGTTCATGCCGCCCGGGCGACTTCTTTACCCCAAACTCGCGAGCGCCCGCCACGTGAATCTCGATGTCATCGCCTTCCTTGAGCTCCAGCGCCTCGACAATCGCCGCGGGCAAGCGCAGCGCCAAGCTATTGCCCCATTTGGAAACTTGCATGGAGTTACCTCCGGTAGATATACATAATTTCATGTATATCATAGCAGAGCCATCGTACCTTTGCTCGCAAGGGGCTTTCACTTTGAATGGGAGCTGACACCGGAATTAGGTCAGTTATGTAGCGAATTTGGTGGCCCATTTGACCGGGCAGAGGGGAGAGCCCCCGCCTTCGCATCTCCTCAAGAAGTCTGCCGGGCCGGCCCGATCGGAGTTAGTTAGTAGCGTGGACTGTGGCAATTGTTGAAAAAGCTGTCGAGATTAATGACAGCGGACACCTCCCGTTGTCCGCGGCCAATAGTTTTCGCATCCACCGTTCACGCCTTTGCTGGGTTTTTTGATATTCAAACTGAGAGCAACCCGCAGTAATTGCCAGTAATTCCAGCAGAATACAGCATCTCCGCCACTAATCTCATCAGAAATAGTCTTTGTTCTACTTGGACTTGCGAGCGTGTGTATGCACGGCAGGTTCCGAGCAGTGAACACCATCATCTACTCCCTATATCTACTCCCGCGTTGGGCACTTTCGGCCTTCCTCAACGGAGCCCTGATTTTTCTTCCCGATCCAAAGGAACAATCGTATCGCCCCTGCCTAGTGGAGCATCGGCTTGGCGACCAGGCGCATGCTTGACATAGTGTTACTAGTACACTATTGTTAGTGTCATACAAACACTAAATAGCCAGGCTATGTATCAATACGAATATCCCCACCCGGCCATCACCACCGACATCGTGATCTTCACGATCCGCGATCGGAAATTGAAGCTCCTGCTGATCCGACGCGGTGGGGAGCCCTATCGGGGGAAGTGGGCACTGCCGGGCGGCTTCGTTCAGATGGAGGAGGGTTTGGATGAGGCCGCTCGGCGGGAGCTCGAAGAGGAGACCGGTGTGGCAGGCGTGTATCTAGAACAGCTCTACACGTTGGGGAAGCCGGATCGCGATCCGCGCGAGCGAGTTATTACCGTCGCTTACTACGCGCTCATTCCGTCCGACAAGTTGCAGCTTCGCGCTGCGACGGACGCGGAAGCGGTGGGCTGGTTTGGGATGGAGGAACTGCCGCCCCTCGCCTTCGATCATGCGGAGATCGTGAAGATGGCGCATCAACGTCTCGTGGCGAAGCTCGATTACTCCACGATCGCGTTCGCCTTCATGCCCGAGAAGTTCACGTTGTCCGAGCTGCAGGAGGTTTATGAAATCATCCTGCAAGAAGAGATGGACAAGCGCAATTTCAGGAAATGGGTGCTCGCGTTGGAACAGATCGAAGAGACCGACGAAGAGCGTCGCGGGGGCATACACCGGCCGGCCAAACTTTATCGGGTCAAGAATCCGGGAAAAGTGACTTTCATAAAATAACTCATCAAATAATTCATCGCAGAGGCGCATATGACAATCAGATATTTCAAAGGCGAACCTAACGTACACGTGATTCGCTATCGCCGTGGTGAAGTGATCAAGGATGGCACTGGTCTCGCGTTCTGGTACATGCCGTACAACACATCGATCGCGCTCGTTCCGGTCGTGACGCAAGATGCGCAGTTCATCTCCAACGAGACCACCAAGGATTTTCAGGCTGTCGCGATTCAAGGAAGTCTCGCTTATCGGTTGACGGCACCGTGTGAGGCAGCCAAGTCGCTCGACTACACGATCGATCTGCGGACTCGTAACTACAAGAGCAAAGATCCGGAGAAACTAGCGAATCGGTTGATTAATATCGTGCAGGCCGCCACCCGTGCACATGTCCTCGACTTGCCGTTAGAGCAAGCGCTCACCAAGGTGAAAGACCTTGCGGCAAAGGTTCTTACCAAGGTGAATGAAGAACAGATGCTGAAGTCGTTCGGTGTGGTCATCGAAGGCTTGCACTTCACATCTGTAGCAACGACGCCGGAGATGAAAAAAGCGCTGGAAGCCGATTATCGCGAGGCACTTCAGCAGAAGGCGGATCAGGCCATTTACGCTCGCCGCGCCAACGCGGTGGAAGAAGAGCGGCGCATCAAGGAGCGTGAAATGGATACGGATGTCGAGCTCGAAAACCAGAGAAAGGCGCTCGTCGACACTCAGGTAAGGAATCGTCTGGCAGTCGCAGAGGCAGACGCCAAGGCCGAAGAACTGAAGCTCAGTCCTTATGGCGAACTTGAGCCTCAGGTACTAATCGGACTCGCGCTCAAGGAGTGGGCGACTGCAGGCGGCCAAATCGGCAATCTCAGTATCACGCCTGACATGCTCGGCCAGCTTGTCGGTTGGGTAGCAAGCGGCAACAAGAAAATGGGAGATAAAAAGTGAACACGGTTGCTGCGAAATCTCCCAACAAAGTCTTGCGAGCACGACGCGAGAAAGTCGTGATCGTGACACGCAAGACGTTGCTCGAAGAGTTGGTTGCTCGTTTCAATACGACCGGCCAGGCGAAGTTTTACCTCGAGCACGCTGGACAGGATTTCGCGCCGATCGAGGCCGCACATCAGCGTTATCACGCTGCATTGGATGGAGTGCGCCGCCTCGTACCGTCAGGGGTGAAGCATCAAGTGATCGATCGCGCGTTCCTCCCTCAGTTTGCATTCGGTGAGGACGACGCGGTGATTACAGTGGGACCCGACGGGCTGGTGGTCAATACGGCGAAGTATTTGGAGAGTCAGCCGATCATCGCGGTCAATCCGGACCCGAACGAGGTCGAAGGCGTGCTTCTTCCTTTCACGATTCGTGAGCTTGAACGTGGGCTGAATGCGACGATATTGGGAAACGCTCGCGTACAAGCGATCACGATGGCGGAGGCGCGATTGAACGACGGTCAGCACTTGCTAGCGTTCAACGATCTGTTTGTGGGAGCGCGTTCACATGTGTCGGCGCGTTACCGGATCGCTCATGGAAAGCAAACGGAAGAGCATTCCTCGAGCGGCATTCTGATTTCGACAGGTGCCGGGTCGACGGGTTGGCTCCGGTCTGTCTATGCGGGTGCCGCGCGAATAGTGCAGGGATTTGGCGGGAAAGTGACGCCGCCTCCAAATGGCGGACGCTTTGCGTGGAACGAGGACAAGTTGATTTATGCCGTGCGTGAACCGTGGCCGAGCAAGACTACCGGCGCCAACATCGTTTATGGCGTTATTACGCGTGACAAACCGTTAGTGCTCACATCACGAATGGCAGAAAACGGAGTGATCTTCAGTGACGGCGTCGAAGCCGACTATCTCGCTTTCACGGCCGGCTTAAGTGCAACGATACGGGTCGCCGAAAAAAAGGCGAACCTGGTTATGCCGGCATAAAAGATGCCGGTGCTTGCAGCGCAATGAGTAGTTGGTGAAACAAGAGAAAAGGGGGAATGTCATGAATAACAAAAAACTTCAGTTACTGGTAATCGATCCGCAGAACGATTTCTGCGATATCCCGGATACGGTATTACCGGTTGATGCCAAGAGCGTTGCCGCAGGTAAGGCGCAGCCCGTCGCGCGACCGGCGTTACCGGTTACCGGCGCGCATAGTGACATGACTCGCTTGGCGACGTTCATTGATCGCGTCGGCGACAAGCTCGATCAAATTCATGTCACGCTCGATTCGCACAATCCGATCGATATCGCGCACCCAACTTGGTGGAGTGATGCCGCCGGAAACGCGCCGGCACCCTTCACTGTAATCACCGCCGACGACGTCCGAAATGACAAATGGCGCGCACGCGATGCAGCACGACAGGCACACAGTCTCAGCTATGTCGAAGCGTTGGAGGCTAATAAGCGCTACTTGTTGGTGGTATGGCCGGAACACTGCTTGATCGGCTCTTGGGGCCACAATGTACACGCAGTGGTGAAAGCGTCACTGGATCGTTGGGCCCGCAAATCGCTCAAGCTCGTCGATTTCGTTACTAAGGGAACGAATCCTAATACTGAGCACTATTCGGCTATTCAAGCGGAAGTACCGGATCCGAACGATCCCGGTACGGAGCTGAACCGCCGCTTGATCGAAGTGTTGTCGCAGGCCGACCAGGTCGTGATCGCCGGTGAGGCACTGTCGCACTGTGTGGCGAACACCGTTCGTGATATCGCGAACAAGCTTCCGCCGAAAGATGTGCATAAGCTCGTCTTGCTAACCGATTGCACGAGCTCGGTCGGTGGTTTCGAAAAATTGGGCGAGGATTTCTTGGCGGAACTAACCGCACGTGGCATGAGAACCGCGACATCGGCGAGTTTTCTTGCGAATTGAACGTCGGTGAAAAGCGAATGGAAGGATGTATGAAACTAAAACCAATCATCAAGAGTTTACTCGACACCGACCTTTATAAGTTCACGATGCTCCAGGTGTATCTGCATCATTTTCCCGGAGCAGAAGGCGAGTATCGATTCAAATGTCGGAATCGCTCGAACATATCGCTTGCTTCGTTCAAGAACGAAATTGAGGCACAGATCGATCATCTGTGTACGCTGCGGTTCCAACCGGAAGAGCTCGCGTACTTGAGGACGCTCAGGTTCATAAAAAGCGACTTCGTCGACTTTCTCGACCTCTTCCAGTTTCGCCGGCGCTTTTTGAACGTACGTGTTTCGCCAGCGAACCCAGATGAGTTGGAAATCACGGCGCGTGGACCGCTCGTGCACGTGATGTTGTTCGAGATTTTTGTGCTTGCCATTGTGAGTGAGGTTTATTCCAGCCAGTTCGACAACGCCAAGTTGCTCGCGGAAGGTCGGCGACGTCTGGCAGCGAAAGTACAGATGTTGAGGGCGTTCAGCCACGAGGCGGCGCATCGTCATCCATATCTTGTCTTCGACTTCGGAACGCGCCGGCGCGCTTATCGTGATTGGCATGAAGAAGTCGTCACGACCTTGGCTAACGAAGTACCACAACTGTTCAAGGGAACGAGCAATGTGGATATGGCGCGTCGCTATGGCCTAGTGCCCATCGGCACCATGGCTCACGAGTATCTGCAGGCCCATCAGGCCTTCGGTTATCGCTTACGCGACTTCCAGAAGATGGCGCTTGAGAACTGGGTGAAGGAATATCGCGGCGATCTCGGTATCGCACTTACCGACGTTGTCGGAATGGATGCGTTCCTCGCCGACTTCGATCTCTATTTCGGCAAACTGTTCGACGGGCTGCGCCACGACTCGGGTGATCCGTTCGAATGGGGCGAAAAAGCGATCGCGCATTACGACAGGCTGCGCATCGATCCCGGCGTCAAGATGCTGACGTTTTCGGACGGGCTCGATATTCCGAAGTCCATCGAGCTGTATCGACGCTTTGCGAACCGCACCAAGATTGGCTTCGGCATTGGCACCAATCTCACCAATGACCTCGGCGTGGAGCCGCTCAACATCGTCATGAAGCTCGTGAGCTGCAACGGAAATCCCCTGGCCAAGATATCGGACACGCCTGGTAAAACGTTGTGCGATAACGAAACATTTGTGAACTATCTCAGGCAGGTCTTCGGGGTGCAGTCTCCTGCGCCGCCGAAAGCTGCCTGAGCGGGAGGAGCTTATGAGTACAAACAAACCGATTCAGATTGTGCTCGCTCAGCTCAACTACAGGTTGTGTGATTACGAGCGCAATCTCGGCAAGATCAAAACCACCATTCAGCAAGCAGCCGACGCCGATCTCGTCGTTTTTTCGGAGCTTGCCGTCAGTGGGTACTATCCACAGGATCTGGTCGAAGAACCCGATTTTCTATCTCGGCAGGACGCCGCATTGGCATCGATTCTGGCACTGTCGAAAAAGGTGCGGGCGGCGATTGTCATCGGTGCTGTTACCCGCAACACGGGAGTCGGCAAACCGTTGCACAACAGTCTTCTGTTCATCCGTGATGGATGCATTGAGCTGACATACGACAAACAATTGCTGCCGACGTACAACATCTTCGACGAGCGACGGCACTTCGAGCCGGGCGAGAATCGTGCCGCCGTCGTCGAGATCAACGGTCGGCGCGTCGGCTTCCTGATCTGCGAAGACGGTTGGAACGACGAGGAACGAGACTACCCGGTAAATCCTGTCCGTACGTTGACGCAGGCGAAGGTCGATCTGGTCGTTAGCATCAATGCGAGTCCCTCGAATGTCGGCAAGCAACGCCAGCGGCATGAAATATTCGCAGCCGTTTCCCGTCGCCACAACATACCGTTGATCTACGTTAACCAAGTTGGTGCCAACGATCAGATCGTTTTCGATGGTGGGTCATTTCTGGTCGATCCCAGGAGCGGGGTCGTTCACGAGCTTCCTCTCTTCCAAGAGGCGGTGCAAACGATCGGATTCGATGGAAAGTTCTTCGATGACAGCGCTCCATATGAGCATGCGGTGTCCAAGTATCTCGGAGATGCCGAGTTTTACTATCGGCAAATACTCCTTGGGCTTCGCGACTACATAGACAAGGTAGGTTTCAAAGGAGTCGTCGTCGGATCCTCCGGTGGTATCGACTCGGCGCTCACGCTTGCGTTGGCCGCGGATGCGTTGGGCGTGGACGCCGTCAAGGCGATTACGATGCCATCGATTTATTCGAGCGAAGGGAGCGTCAAGGACTCAGAAGCGTTATGCAGCAATCTGGATGTGCAGCTTTATCGTCATGAGATCGGTACGTTGTTTCAGACGTACAACGGGGTGTTCAATCATGCTTTCGGTGCGCCTTCCTCACGCTTGACGCAAGAGAACGTGCAGGCCCGTATCCGTGGCACGATTCTCATGGAATTCTCGAATCACTGTGGTCACCTAGTGCTATCCACCGGCAACAAGAGCGAGATGTCGGTGGGGTATGCCACGCTCTATGGAGATATGAATGGGGGCCTCAACCTAATCGGCGATCTATATAAGACCGAGGTATATGCGCTGGCACGTTACTACAACGAGTTACACGATCGCGAGATCATCCCACGGGCGATTCTCGACAAAGAGCCGTCGGCGGAACTTGCGCCGAATCAAAGGGACACGGACTCACTGCCGCCATATCCAGTGCTCGATGAAATCCTAAAACTTCACATTGAAGGTGCTCGTTTGCGCAAGGACGAGTACGAGCGTGCGAGCAATCTAAGTCGAGAGCTGCGAGATAGCGGGCGTGGCGAATTGATACAAAAAGTATTACAGATGGTGGCGCGCGCAGAGTTCAAACGCCGCCAGGCACCGCCCATTATTCGTTGTCGGGCGCGGGCCTTTGGTAACGGGCGGCAGATGCCGATTGCCGCGGATTACGGGAGCGTCGGCAAATGACGAACCGCTTCGATTACCTTATTTATATCGGGCGCTTCCAGCCGTTCCATAACGGGCATCTCGTAGTGCTGCGGCGAGCACTTGAGCAGTCCGACAAAGTCATCGTCGTGCTCGGTTCGGCCCGCCGGGCACGCAATATCAAAAATCCGTTTTCGGATACAGAACGGGAACAAATGATTCGAGCCGCGGTAGACGGGGCGGAGCCGCAGGCCTCTGCACGTCTCGTGTTCTGCTCGGTGCGTGACTACTACGATGATGCAAAGTGGGAGGCGGCAGTACGCAAGGCAGTGTCCTCAACTATTGGCCTTCGTAGCACCGTCGGCATCATTGGACATACTAAAGATGACTCGTCTTATTATCTAAAGAATTTTCCCGAGTGGCAGTTCGTTTCGCACGAAAACGAATCGAATATCTCCGCTACCGACTTGCGTTGCTCGTTGTTCTCGGTGACCGACATTTCATCCGTTAAAACGTCGGTTCCGCCATCTATCATGAGTTTCTTGGAGCATTTCAAACAATCAGCCGAATTTGCCGAACTGGCCGCTGAGCACGAAACCGTGAAGCAGTATAAGTCGGCGTGGAGCGTTGCCCCCTATCCGCCGGTATTCGTTACGGTGGATGCAGTTGTGCGCGCCAAGAACCACATCCTGCTCATCCAGCGTGGCCGCCATCCCGGGAAGGGGCAGTGGGCGTTACCGGGCGGATTTGTCGATCAGAGAGAGCGTTTGATCGATGCGACAATCCGCGAATTGAATGAAGAAACCAAGATCGGCATCGAGCGTGACGTCCTGAAGGAAGTTGTGACGGGTCACGCCGTGTTTGACCATCCGGACCGAAGCGTTCGTGGTCGGACCATTGCGCATGCATTCTTTTTCGATTTGGATATCGCTACGCTTCCAACGATAACAGCGAGCGACGACGCGGCGTTTGCTCGTTGGATTCCGACTGACGAACTGCTCGATCGAGAAGTAGCAATCTTCGAGGATCATTTGCATATCATCGATCGGTTTCTTAACGTTCTTGAAACGACGGAATAGTCATTAGATATGTCGACGGCTCGCTCCATTCTTATCACCGATTGCCTGCAAAACGATTTCGTTGGGCCCATTGGCCGTTTTGACGGGTTGCCAAACGCTCTCCACGTGGGGCATGACGAATCGTTGCGTCTTCTCGGCGCGGACCCTTCCGAGGGTCCGGTTGCGCGCATGATGGCATGGGCCAATGCGCAGCCAGATCAAGTCCTCGAAGTCATTCATGTGCGGGATTGGCACGATCCGTCTGATCCGACGCAACGTAGTCATCTAGAGCAATTCGGTCATCACTGTATTAAAAACACCGTTGGTGCCGAGTTCGTTTTTTCTGCCGATAACTTGAACAAGGACAAGCGGCTCACGATTGTCGATGCCACAACACTGAGTAATTTCACCGGCGCTCAGTTGGCCGCCGTGCTGGACACCTATCGCGATCAGGTTGTGCAGATCGGCCTCATGGGCGTGTGGACAGAAGCGAAGATAACCTTTCTCGCCTACGACCTGCGTAGTCGTTATCCGAATTTCCAGCTTGCCGTCTGTTCGGCACTAACCGCGAGTTCTTCTCGGGAAAATCACTTCATCGCGCTCGATCAAATGGAGCGTATTCTTGGCGTGAGCGTGATTCCTTCGGTGGGTGAATTCATCGAGTATCTTGGTGGGCGTGACGAAGAGACACCCCTCATTGGCTTCAGTCACAAACATCCCGAAGTTCGCGTGCTCGACCCGATCGCGCTCAGTGATACCGATCATCGTCTCGTGCGCTACCTGTTCCGTGGCTGTCGTGAAGTGGAACTGCGAGTGCTGGATGGGGGCTTCTCGGGGAACGTTGTTCTCGGGACGCGAAGCGTTGTTAGTGGCGGTCCAAATCCGCGCCTAAATGCTGGCAAGCGCCTGAGCGAATTCGTCGGAAACAGAAACCGGCACGAGGTATTTTCCTAGAACGGTGGATCCGACAGGGGCGCCGCCGTCGTCGCAACGCGTTCTTGT
>JACQFZ010000027.1 GCA_016199745.1 Gammaproteobacteria bacterium | reverse complement strand
TGGCCGGGTAGTAAATCCTTGATCCGCTCCCATTGGTCGTCTCGAAGTCCATATCTCCTTGTCATCCGACGTGTTCTTGCCTCGTGTTGATTGACTGAGGTTGGGATTATGGCGGGTTGTGTAATTGATGACACGCCCTAGGGTGGGGGTGAGTGAAATGGGCAGTTAGCGACTTAATCGGTCGGACAGCCGCTCACAACGTCCGGCAACGGCATGTCATCCGGCAATACATATACCGGCGCGAAGCCGCCGCCCGGTGTGCGAAAGTTAGTTGTCTGTCCTTGATACAGTCGCGCCGCCAGCAATTGCAAATGGCCGGCGTAGACGTACGCCCGCACATCGAGTTTTAACAATACGTCTGGTGCACTGCTGATGCGACGCACGCTCGGTGCCACCTGCGCTTGGGCGACGTATTCGCCGCGTAGAATTTGCTCCCACACACCGCGCGTTAGTTTGTCGCCGCGATAGCTGGCTTTGCTGCCATAACCGGTCGCCGGTTTGAAAAACAATTGACGCCGTTCGGCCCAGAGCGCGTCGGCATCGCCGCGTTCGACGCGGCGCGTCGGTGGAATGCCCGCTTGTAGAATCGCCACCTGTTCCGCCGGTACGCCCCAGGCGCGCAGTTGCGCCGGATTGCTGAGCAGCGTGAGATTACGTTTATCGGCGTAGAGCGCATGCGCGCGCGGATGCGGCGTCAACACGATGCTACCGGCGAGATAAGCGTCGCGGATGTTTTCGTTTTCTTCGAGCGCGAAGTCGGTCAGGCGGTTGTACACCAGATCGATCGGATCGCGCGCGTACCACAGACGATTCTCGTGCCAGTCGAGCTCGCGCGAATCGACGATCGCCGCCACCATGCCGTGTTGCGCGAACAGATGCGCGAATAGGCGGAACTCCGGTTCGAGAAATTGACTCGATGGCGATTCGTCGATAATGGCGACGTGCTCGAGCCGGGCGTCGCCGCGTTGCCGACGCCATTCGTTGCGGAACATCTCGACAAATAAATCTTCCGGCGTTTGCGTATTCGCCGATGGCACGTACGGTTCGAGCACCGGACAGCAGGCGCGGTGGGCGCGCGCCAGGCTGGCGTTCAACAGTGCACCGCCGGGGTTGGTATTGATCTCGATTAACCGCGGGCCGTCAGACGTGAGATGAAAATCGTAGCCGAGGAATGCGCCGAGCGGACCGAACTCGTGCGTCGCGATCGCCGGCATCCATTGACGGATGGCGTCGCGATACGCCGGCAGAGCGGTAACCGCCTCGACCGCACCGACCAGCGCAACGATGCCGTCGAGATGAGATTGCGATAAGAACACCGCCGACTCGGAAAATAGGTGCGGCCGCGTGGCGATGGCGCCGTCGTAGAAACCGGTCTCGCCGCTGGCGCGATCGAGCTCGGCGCGCAGGCTGTCGCGTGGCACCGTGCTGCAGGCGCAAAGGGTGTTCAGGGCGTCGGCCGAGAGTGTGCTCATGGAGAGTTCTTCGAACGTAAATGTGAGCGGCAGTTATACCACCCCATGGAGCGCTAGGCGCGCACCGTTTTCGTCGAGGTTTGACTGCGGATTAAGCGATCGGCTGGAAACGTGCAAATGAAAGTGTTGCAGGCGCGATGTTCGCTTTTCGACGTTGTATATCAGACAGATGAAGAAGCCCCATGGTTGGGTTGAGTTTCCCCTGCAGGGTCGGCGAGAGGAAAAGATCAGTATAATTTTCGCGTCTGTTGTAGTTCTCTTGTTAGGCGGGCGAGATGCGTTACTGAAATTCTAGGTAGCGACTGGGTCGCGTTTGTTGTCTTTATCTATTGCGAGAAGGGGTCAAGAGTGCGAACCCCTGTTTTTGAAAAGTCGTCGCTATTGCGTGTTACGACGGTCAGATTATGAATCAGTGCGCTAGCTGCTATTAATTTATCCAACGCATTCTCGTAATTCGGTACACGCAGTCGACCCCACAGTTGGGCGACATCAGAATCTATGTCTAGGATGTAGTCCTCATAGTTGAGCAATATCTGCTGTAACCATTTCTCGAGTCGGTTTGCCTGAGGAACATCTCCACGATGGCGGATGAGCTCAACGCCTCTACGGAGCTCGCCAACTGTTACGACTGAAAGGAAGACAGGTGATTGGTCTGCGGCGGTACGCTTGAAGAAGTCACGTACACCTGCATTGGCTCGCGTCCCTTTACGAACTTCGCTTATAACATTGGTATCAACCAAGTACATTGCGTGCTCTCTTATCTTCCTTGCGTGCAAAATCCTCGTCGCAGCCAACGTTTGGCATGGTAGCCAATGCTTGGGCGAATGTCTTGCGGCGGGTAAGGGCAAGTGTCGACTCGCATCGGGCTACGCCCGCAAGGCCCGTGACCGGCCGCGCCGGCTTGTCTCGCCCGCTATTCTTGGCGTCGTCGTTGTTTCTTGTGTTGAACGCTACCGGTGTGTGGAGCGCTAGGCGCGCACCGTTTTCGTCGAGGTTTGACTGCGGATTAAGCGATCGGTTGGAAACGCGCAAATGAAGGTACTGCCGACGCCGATCTCGCTGTCGATGCGCAGCTCGGCATCATGGCGCAGCAGCACGTGCTTGACGATCGACAGCCCAAGGCCGGTGCCGCCGGAATCGCGCGAGCGGGCGGTGTCGACGCGATAGAAGCGATCGGTTAGATGCGGGATGTGCTCAGCGGCAATGCCTTCGCCGCTGTCGGTGACCGAGAACTTTGCGCCTTCGGCGTCGGTTGCCCAGCGCAGATTGATATTGCCGCCCGCCGGGGTGTAGCGCACGGCGTTTTGGATAACGTTCATGAACGCGCTGTGTAACTCTTCACGACTCCCGAGCAGTTGTAAGTTCGGCTCGGCGTCGAGCGTGATGCGATGGTGTGCCTCGCCGCTTAGGATCTCGGCCTGTTCTCGCAGACCGGCGAGCAGCGACGGTACATCGACGGTCTCGTCTTTTTGCCGTGGTGGTGCCGTTTCCAACCGCGACAGCGTTAACAAGTCGTCCACCAAACGCTGCATGCGGCCGGCCTGCTCGTGCATGACGGCCAGATGTTTTTTCAGCTCGTTCGGATCGAGATTGTCTAAGCTGCGCAACGTTTCGAGATAACCGCCTAAGACTGTGATCGGCGTGCGCAGCTCGTGCGACACGTTGGCGACAAAGGTCCGGCGCATTTGCTCGAGTCGCGTCAGGCGCGTGATGTCGCGGCCGATGACGAGCCGACGTTGCGCACCGAACGAAATTAACTGCAGTGACACCATTAAATGGGGATCGGCCGGTGAATCCATTTCCAGCGGCTCGGCAAAATTAGCGCGCGCGAGATAGTCGGTGAATTGCGGATCGCGGATAAGATTCGCCAGGCGCACGCCGGCGTCGCGCGGATAGTCGAGCCCGAGCAAGTGCTCGGCCGCCGGGTTGGCCCATTCGATCTCTTCGTTCTCGGACAGAATCACCACGGCATCGGGCATGGCCGCCGATGCACTTTGGAAACGCACTAACAAATCGTTTAGCTCGTCGCTGCGTTGTTCCGATTGACGTACGAGCTTACGGATTTCGTTGAACACATCGCCCCATAGGCCAGGGGCTTCGGGAACTTCGCCGCCTTTTTCGGCCAGCAACCAGGTATGGAGCCGCTTGAGTTGGCGCAGTTGCAGGGCGATGTAAACGCACAGGCCAAGGAAGGGAAAGAGGAATACGTGGGTTGTGAACAGACCGATCGCCAGCCCCAAGCCAGTGAGGCCGGCCAGAATCCAAACTTCACGCCAGAGACTTTGCCGCACGCGCTTAGAGTTGCGGCGAGAAACGGTAACCGGCGCCGCGCACGGTTTGGATCAAGCGCTCGTGACCGGTCGGAATCAAAGCTTTGCGTAGACGGCGGATGTGAACGTCGACCGTACGTTCCTCAACGTACACGTTGTCGCCCCAGACGCCGTTCAACAGCCGTTCGCGCGAGTGCACGCGTTCGGGGTGGGTCATGAAGAAATGTAATAAACGGAATTCGGTCGGACCCAACGCCAAGTTTTGGCCGCCGGCGAGCACGCGGTGCGTGACCGGATCGAGCGCGAGACCGTCGACCTCGACCGGCGATTCGACCGCCAGCGGTGAGCTGCGCCGCAGCAGCGCCTTGATGCGTGCCAATAGCTCGCGGGTGGAAAAAGGCTTGGTCAAGTAATCGTCGGCGCCGCTGTCGAGGCCGCGGACTTTGTCTTCTTCTTCGGTGCGTGCGGTCAGCATGATAATCGGCAAATCTTGTGTCAGCTTCTCGCGCCGCAACCGGCGCGCGTATTCAAGACCGCTGATGCCGGGCAGCATCCAGTCGAGCAGTACGAGGTCCGGTGTTTCATTGACGATTTGCATCTGTGCCTCGTTGGTGTCGGCGGCTTCGAGACAGTGATAGCCGGCGTGCGTGAGTGCGAGACAGAGCATTTGCCGGATAGCGGCTTCGTCATCGACGACGAGAACTTTGCCACGGAAGGATTGCATGCTTGCAGTTGTGATCGCCATAGTGGCGCGTATTCCATACCATAAATATTACAATTTGGTTACCATTACAAATCTATTACGAGCCAATTGAAATAACGCGTCAGCAACCCGATCCCTCCGTGCGGGAGAGGGGGACGCTAAGGGCCGCTAGACAGCGCGTATACTCTCGCCGAACTTGCTCTCCCGGAATTAACATCGCATGTCCAAGCCCGTGATTCGCCCAACTGACATAAAGCTGCATCAGCGTTCGCACGTGCTCGAAATCGCCTTCGATGACGGTAGCCATGCCCGTTTACCCTGTGAATACCTGCGGGTTTACTCGCCGTCGGCCGAAGTGCGGGGTCATGGGCCGGGACAGGAAGTGCTGCAAATCGGCAAAGAAAACGTCAACATTACCGCCATCGAGCCCATCGGCACTTATGCGGTGCGCTTAGTTTTTGACGATGGTCATGACAGTGGTCTTTATTCGTGGGAGTGGTTGCGTCATCTGGCCGTCAATTATGAAGACTTATGGCAGCAATACTTGGAGCGGCTCAACAGCGCGGGACACGCGCGCAAGCCGGGATAACGATTATGTCGTCTAGCAATAAATCCGACAAAACGCATTTCGGTTTCCGTGAAGTCGCGGAAGGCGCCAAGAGCGGTTTAGTTGCCGAGGTCTTTCGCTCGGTCGCCGGGCGTTACGATTTGATGAACGACTTGATGTCGCTCGGTGTGCATCGCCTGTGGAAACAGTTCGCGGTCGCGCAAAGCGGCGTTCGCGCCGGTCAGCGCGTGCTCGATGTCGCCGGTGGCAGCGGCGACATAACGGCATTGTTAGCGCCGCGCGTGGGTCAGTCGGGTTCGATCGTGTTGAGCGACATCAATGACGCGATGCTCGACGTCGGCCGTGCGCGGCTGGCGGATCAAGGGATCGCCGGCAACGTCGAGTTCGTTCGCGCCGATGCCGAGCGCTTGCCGTTCGCGGAAGATCATTTCGATTGCGTCACCATCGCTTTCGGTCTGCGCAACGTGACCCATATCGACCGTGCACTGGCATCGATGTATCGCGTGTTGAAGCCGGGCGGTCGTTTATTGGTACTCGAATTTTCGAAGCCGGTGTCGACACCGCTGCAAACGCTGTACGACGCTTATTCGTTTAACGTACTGCCGGTGCTCGGCCGCATCGTTGCCGGCGATGCCGATAGTTATCGCTATTTGGTCGAATCGATTCGCAAGCATCCGGATCAAGAGACGCTGAAGGGAATGATGGTGCAGGCCGGATTCGAGCGCGTTGAATATCACAACTTGAGCGGTGGCATCGTCGCTTTGCACAAGGGCTACAAACTGTGAGCGTGCTCGGGGGTTTGTTCGAAGCGGCGATCAATCGCGCGCTTCATCTGGATCCCGAGGCAACGCGTCGTTTCGGCGAGTTGCACGGCAAGGCGATCTTGCTCGAGATCGCCGACGAGCATACGCCGTTGCGGTTGTACGTATTACCGACGGCGTCCGGCGTAGGACTGCAGCGCGAGTACGACCGCACGCCCGACGTCACCATCAGCGGCACGCGCGAAATTTTTATGAAGCAGTTGCTGCGCGGACCGACGGTTTCCGGCGAGCTGACGATCCGCGGCGACATCGAGCTCGGCCAACGTTTTCAGCGCATTGTTTCCAGTCTCGATCCCGATTGGGAGGAGGGCCTGGCGCGCGTCATTGGTGATATTCCGGCGCACCAACTCGGTCGTTTCGCGCGTGGCTTTCGTCAATGGGGCGTGCGCGCGGCGCAGACGCTCGGTGTCGATGCCGCCGAATATTTGCAGGAAGAAGCGTTCGTACTAGCCAAGCGCGAACGCGTGCAGGCGTTCCTGCGCGACGTCGACAACCTGCGCGCCGATACCGATCGACTCGAAAAGCGCGTGCAGCGCCTCATTGGAACCGCTTGATGCCGCGCCTACGCCAGATTCGCCGCCTTACGCGCATCACCCGTATTTTTGTTAAACACGATCTCGATGAGTTCGTAACGGCGATCCATTTATTCCGTCCCTATCGCTTGTTGCTGCGGCTGATGCCGTGGCGGCTTATTCGCCGTCGCCCCGCGCCGCGCGCGGTACGCTTGCGCGAGGCGTTGGAAGAACTCGGACCGGTGTTCGTCAAGTTCGGGCAGATGTTGTCGACTCGTCCGGATCTACTGCCGCCCGACATCGCCGAGGAACTCGCGAAGCTACAAGACCAAGTGCCGCCATTCCCCGGTGAGCGTGCCGAGCGCATCGTTGTTGCGGCACTCGGCGCGCCGTTGACCACGCACTTTGCACAGTTCGATACCCAACCGATCGCATCGGCCTCGGTCGCCCAGGTCCATTTAGCGCGATTACATGACGGTTCCGACGTTGCGGTAAAGGTATTGCGGCCCGGTATCGAAAACGTCATCGAGCGTGACGTCGAGTTGATGTATTTGCTGGCACGGTTAGCGCGCCGCTATCTGCCGGACGGTCCGCGATTGCGGCCGGTGGAAGTCGTCGAGCAGTTCCATAAGACCATTCGCCACGAGCTCGATTTGCGACGCGAGGCGGCGAACGCGAGCCAGCTGCGCGCCAACTTTACCGACTCCGATTTGCTGTATGTGCCGAAGATTTTTTGGGATCTGACGCGCCGTGAAGTGATGGTGATGGAACGCATTTACGGTTTCCCCATCAGCAATATTGAAGCCCTCAAGTCGGCCGGCATCGATTTCCGCCGGCTGTCGCACAACGGCGTCGAGATCTTTTTCACGCAAGCGTTTCGCGACGGCTTTTTTCACGCCGATATGCATCCGGGCAATATCTTCGTGTCGCCGGAAGGTCAATATCGCGCGGTCGACTTCGGCATCATGGGTACGCTCGGCGACGCCGATAAGCGTTACCTCGCCGAAAATTTTATCGCCTTCTTCAATCGCGATTACCGTGCCGTCGCTGAAGCGCATCTACGCGCCGGTTGGGTGCCGCGCGATACTCCGGTTGGCGAATTCGAAGCGGCGATACGCGCCGTATGTGAGCCGATCTTTGCCCGACCGATCAAGGACATTTCTTTCGGCCGGTTGTTGTTGCAGCTGTTCCAAACGGCGCGCCAGTTCAATATGGAAGTGCAGCCGCAGTTGGTGTTACTGCAAAAGACGCTGTTCAACATCGAGGGCTTAGGGCGCCGGCTCTATCCGGATCTCGACCTTTGGGAGACCGCCAAGCCGTATCTCGAACAGTGGGCGCGTGACAACATGGGTCCGCGCGCCTTCCTGCGAGTGCTGCGGGCTGAGGGACCGAAGTGGTGGTCATTGCTGCCGCGCATGCCGGGCTTAATTCACGAAATATTGGAGCGTGCACGCTCGGGCGATTTGGCATTGCAGTGGAAATCCGACGAGATTGCGCGGCTGCGATTACAGTTGCGGGCAAGCGAGCGCCGGCAACAACTTTCCTTGGTCGGTACGTCGTTCTTGCTGGTCGCTGCCTTATTGTGGGGGCTAGGAGGCTATCCTGCCGATCTTAGCCCTCCCGCACTCGCGGGTTCAGCCCTGGTGGCGGCCGGTGGGTTGTTGCTTTGGAAAGCACGAACAACCGCAATAAGATGACGAACGGCAGCTCTAGCACATAGTCTCCCAGTTTTACGCTGTGCTATTATTTGTATTACGCACACAAGGAGTTGTGCTTTTGCAACAATGCACCGTAAAACCCTTACTACATTAGTTTCCGCCACATTGTTCGTTGCCCTGCCCGGTACTGCCGCGGCGGGCAAGTTCAGTTGGTTTGATGAAACCCCGGCACGTGACAGCCTAGGGCAGCTTCGGCCGCCTTCGACGCTGTTCGATCGCGACAAGCGGCTTGCCTTTGGTGTCGATGCTTATAAATCGCTGGCATCGGACGAAGAGGCGGATGGTAGCTCGACTTATAGCGACGACTACGTCGTGAGTTTTTATGGCGAGCTAACTCCGTCGACTAATAACTACTATTCCCCCCTTGTCGCTTTGGACCGAGCGGCTGGCGAAACGCCGTTAACGGATTCGTCGTCTAATCGGTTAAGCGGATTTGGAGTTAAGTGGCAGCATCGGGTCGATGCCAGCAATACCTTTGCGCTGACGGCGGGCTATAGCGAATCGCCCTGGACCGAGCAATCGTCGAGCCATAACCTAGGCATTTTGGATACCCGTGCGGCAGTTTCGTGGACCAGCACGGGCACCAGCGCACTACGGCCGGGTATGACCGGCAGTGTATTTATCGGTGACGAGAGCGTGAGCGACGATTCCTATCGTCGGTTGGATCGGCGTTATTTCGGTGTCGCCGTCGGTGGTCAGCTCCAAGTTGCCCAGGATCATACCCCGTATGTTTCCTATCAATTGCAGCGCCGCTTCTACAATGGCGTGGATGATCCAGCGTATATGATGCTGCCTTACGAAGACCGGTCGCAAGTCGCGGCGGGTTGGAGGTGGCAGGTGCAGCCGAATTGGAGCCTGCATGCCGAGGCGAGTTACGGCTTGAATGGCGCCAGCCTGGATCCCTATACCTTGGATCGCAGCCGAATTTTCTTTGGTACGCGCTTCGACTTCCGCTAATCGTTTTGAGTATTGCTAGGTAGGAAAACTCGGCGCCACCTCGGCGCCGAGTTTTTTTGGGAGATCAGCGTTTGACGCTGAAGATGGCAATGCCCTTCAGTAGGTTCACTGCTTCCTGCAATTGATAGTCCTCGTCCGGCGAAGCGGCATTCTTAGCATCAGCGCTGTTCGGATCCACTTTCGGGACTTCGATCGGCTTCGCATCCGGGTTGTCCGGATTCTCGAGATGGCGCGCTAGATCCGCTTCGCGCAATCGGCCGGTATTGGCGTTGCGGGTAATCTTCGCATCTTCGGTAATGATGTCGGGGACGATTCCCGCCGCCTGAATGGAACGACCGTTCGGCGTGTAGTAGCGGGCAGTGGTGAGCTTGAGCGCGGCGCCGTTGCTAACCGGCACGATTGTCTGGACCGAGCCCTTGCCAAAAGTCTTCGTTCCCATAATGACGGCACGCTTATGGTCCTGCAGTGCACCGGCGACGATCTCCGACGCCGAGGCCGAGCCGCTGTTAACCAACACTACCATCGGCGCGCCATTAACGAGATCGCCGGCGGAGGCGGAGAACTTGAGTTTCGAGTCCTGCACGCGACCCTCGGTATAGACAATCAGGCCATTTTCGAGAAACGCATCGCTTACGCTGACGGCGCCATTCAGTACGCCACCCGGATTGTTGCGCAGGTCGAGTATCAGGCCTTTGAGCTTGCCCTTGTTTTCGGTCTCAAGCTTCTTAATAGCGGCAGTTAGTTGTTTCGCCGTGCCCGATTGGAATTGCGTGATGCGGGTATAACCATAGCCGGGCTCGAGCAAGCGTTGCTTGACGCTTTGGATTTTGATGACGGCGCGGGTGAGGGTGAAGGTCAACGGTTTGGTGGCGCCTTCGCGCACGACGGTCAGCGCAATGTCGCTGCCCGGTTTGCCGCGCATCAAACGCACGGCCTCGTTCAGGCCCATGCCTTTGACCGCCTTATCGTCCAGGCGAATGATGATGTCGTTCGGCTTTAGCCCGGCGGTGGCGGCAGGTGTGTCTTCGATCGGCGAGACGACTTTGACGAAGCCGCTTTCCATGGTGACTTCGATACCGAGTCCGCCGAACTGACCCTCGGTCTCGCTCCGCACATCCTTGAATTCATCGACGCCAAGATAGCTCGAATGGGGGTCGAGGCCCGCCAACATGCCTTGAATAGAATTTTCGAGCAGTGTCTTGTCGTCGACCGATTCGACATAGTCCGATTTGATGCGTGCATACACCTCGGTAAAGGTGCGCAACTCATCGAGCGGCAGGGCTGACGATTCTTTGGCCTGTTCCTTGTCGGCCATTACGGTCATGTCGATTGTGATACCCGCACCGACCAAAATACCGATCAGCAAGACGGGGAGATAGCGTGCGGCAGACTTCATTTGTGACTCCATCATAAGAAGTATTCGATCGGGGCCAATGTTATGGGACTAGCGGCGAGCGCGCGGCCCGCGTCCCAGCGCACACCATTGAAGAGGATCATCGGGAGTTCCGTTGTGCCGGATTTCGAAATAGACACCGACGCGCTGTGCGTCGCCGCTGTTGCCGACGGTGGCGATTGGCTGTCCTGCCTCTACTGCATCGCCCACGTTCCGCAAAAGCGCCTGATTGTGTCCGTACAATGTCATATAGCCATCACCATGGTCCAGAATCAAGAGTAGCCCAAAACCCTTCAGCCAGTCGGCATAAGCGACCCGCCCACGCGACACGGCGCGGACGTTTTGCCCCTCCTTTCCACCAAGGAATATGCCCCGCCAACGCATATCGCCGACGCCTTTGGAGTCGCCGTAACGTGCCTCGATGCGGCCAGCGACCGGTAACGGCAACCGGCCTTTGAGTGAAGCGAAGCGTCCATTCGTGGTAGGGAAAGGGACGTTTGGCTCGGCCAACGCCGTTTTCAGTTCTTTCAGCAGTCGCTCCAGGCGTTGCTCGTCGGCGCGCAGTCGGGCGATTTCCTGTGTTTTGTCTTCGACCTCACGATTGAGACCGGCTAGCAGCTCGGTCCGTCGTTGCCGCGTCTCTTCCAGCGCTTGTCGCTCTTCACTTTGCTTATCGCGCAAGGCGGTTAATGTGGTCGTACTCTTTTCGATTTCTTCGTCAAGGCTGTCGACCCGCGCCAGTGTCGTCTCGATCTGGCTGATACGTCCGAGACGCGCTTCATTGAAATAGCGATAGTAAGTGAGCGCGCGCGCCGTTGCCGCCGGACTCTCTTGGTTCAGCAGCAGCTTGATATAGGGTTGCTGCCCCATCGCATGGGCAGCGCGCAGTTGCGCGGCTAGCGCGCGCGACTGTTCATGTAATTGCTCGCGTTCGCGCTCAGCGCGACGTTTTAGATCGGATTGTGCCTGCGTGTATTGCTGCAGCCGACTGTCGATATCGCGCAGCGAGCGCATCAATGTGTTGATGTGTTGCTCCTGCGTACGCAATTGTTCGCGCGTGCTATCGCGACGCTCGCGGGTGTCATTTAGGTCTTGTTGCAGTTTGTCGATGCGCGTGCGTAACTTTTCGAGTTGCGCCTCGCGATCGTTCGCCCAGCTGGGGACGGCGATGACAAGTAGGCCGACGAGCGCGAGGCGGGAGAACGGTAAGAAAAGAACGCGACGCGGAAGGGCCACAGCCGGTTAGTTCTTGGCCTTGCCCTGATTCGCTACCGCCTGCATCGCCGCTTGCACAGCCGCCGCGTCGCCCAGATAGTAGTGGCGAATCGGTTTTAAATCGTCGTCGAGCTCGTACACCAGTGGAATGCCGGTCGGAATGTTGAGATCGACAATTTCATCATCGGGGATATTGTCCAAATACTTCACCAAGGCACGCAGGCTATTGCCGTGCGCCGCAATGATGACGCTTTTACCGGTGCGGATCGTCGGCGCGATGGTTTCGTGCCAGTACGGCAGAAACCGCGCCACCGTGTCTTTGAGGCATTCGGTGCGTGGCAACTCGTTAGCCTTGAGCCCGGCGTAACGGCGATCGCCGGTCGCTAAGCGCGAGTCGCCGGGTTCGAGCGGCGGCGGCGGAATATCGTAGGAACGGCGCCAGACGAGAATTTGTTGTTCGCCGAACTTGTTCGCCGTCTCGGCCTTGTTCAGGCCCTGCAGCGCGCCGTAATGACGCTCGTTCAATCGCCAGGAATGTTCAATCGGAATCCACAAACGATCGAGCTCGTCGAGTGCGATCCACAGTGTGCGGATCGCGCGCTTCAAGACCGAGGTGTAGGCGATATCGAACGCGAAGCCGGCGTCTTTTAATAAAAGGCCGGCGCGCTTGGCTTCCCGTTGTCCTTGGTCCGTTAGGTCAACATCGGTCCAGCCGGTGAAGCGGTTTTCTTTGTTCCAGACGGATTCGCCGTGGCGAAGTAAAACAACTTTTTTCATGATGCGTCGAGAATCTCAGGCGGATTGATGGACAGCCGATTCGATTGGCTTTCCAAAATATCGGCAATTGTATATTGTTTCGCCGCGACCGGCATCGCCGGCAAATGCCAGGTCGACAAGCGTTATATCCCGCGCACCTAAGCTAAGCACCAATAATGGCGTAGTGGCGATTCGTTCATCACTGTGCTTTTAATTGGCTAATCGTTAATCAACGGTTGACGGGTCGTCCCGCAATCAGGCAGGTCTAATGCACTTCGTAATTAATAATTGGTATCTGTTTCTCGCGCTCATCGTTGTGGTGGCGTTGCTCGTCGGACCGACGCTGATGCAGTATCTGAACGGCATCCAGAGCCTGACGCCGGCGCAACTCGTACAAATGGTGAACCGCCAGAATGCCGTTGTCGTCGACGTGTCCGAGTCGAACGACTACAGCACCGGCCATGTGCCCAACGCCATCAACGTCCCCTATTCGTCGCTGCATCAGGCGGTGGCATCGCTCGACAAATACAAAACGCGTCCACTGGTTGTCACGTGCCGCACCGGCAGTCGCTCGCTTAAGGCGGCGCTGTTGTTACGCCGCAAGTATGAATTTCCGTCGGTCCATAAGTTGAGCGGCGGCCTGGCAGCGTGGGAACGGCAGAGCTTGCCGCTCGAAAAATAAGCATGGCCAAGGTCGTCATGTACACCACGCACAGTTGCGGTTATTGCCGCATGGCCGAGCGTTTGTTGCGGCAAAAAGGTGCAGTGGTCGAGCAGATTCACGTGGATGACCAGCCGCAACGGCGCGATGAAATGGTTCGCCTCAGTCAGCGCCGAACTGTGCCGCAGATCTTCATTAACGGTCGCCACATCGGCGGCTATATGGAGTTGGTGGAGCTTGACCGGCGCGGCGAGCTGGATCCATTGTTGCAGACGCCGGCTGCCTAACTTACTTCAGGAGAATGTCATGACAGAACAACGCACGCCGGAAATCCAATTCGGTCTAGAACGGGTCTACGTTAAAGATATTTCGTACGAGGCGCCGTCCACACCGCATGTGTTTTTGCAGCAGAGTCAGCCGCAGGTCGACATCCAGCTCGGCGTGCAGCACAGCGAGATCAGTGCCGCCGACGGTGTCTACGAAGCGATAGTGGTAGCAACGGTGTCGGCCAAGCAGGCCGACAAGACGGTTTTCCTGGTCGAAGTGCAGCAAGCCGGATTGTTCCGCATTCACGGCATGACCGGCGAAAATTTGCAGCGTGCACTGGAGATCGGCTGTCCGAACATCTTGCTGCCGTTCGTACGCGAAGCGATCAACGATCTCGTCGGTAAGGGCGGCTTTCCGCAATTGTTGATCAATCCGATTAATTTCGAATCGCTGTACGAGCAAAAGCAGAAGCAGGCGGCAGCGAAAAAGTCGGCGCAGCATTAACGTCATGTCGGCGAAACCGGTGGTTGCCGTGCTCGGCGCCGGCGCTTGGGGTACGGCGTTGAGTATGCTGTTGGCGCGCAACGGTTACCCGGTATGGTTGTGGGGCAAGAACGCCGCACAGCTCGAACGCATCAGTCGCGAGCACGTCAATCCGGTCGCCATCCCCGGCCTCGAGCTACCGTCTACGATTGAGCCGCGCGCGGTATTGGCCGATGTCGTCGGTGCGTCTTCTTTTCTCATCGCCGTTCCCAGTCACGCGTTTCGCGGGTTGCTCAGCGAATTGCAGCCGCAGCTCGCCGCGACCGCCAGCGTTGCTTGGGCGACCAAGGGTCTCGAGCCGGACAGCGGCCGGCCGTTGGCTGACGTGGCCGATGAACTGTTAGGGCATGTTGCTGCTCGCGCGGTAATTTCCGGTCCGACGTTCGCCGGCGAGATTGCGCGTGGATTGCCGGCGGCGTTGACGGTGGCGGCGAACGATGTTGCCGTTGCCGACAGTGTTGCTGCCTGGCTGCGCAATGATCGCGTGCGCGTCTATACCAGCACCGATATGGTCGGCGTGCAGTTGGGCGGGGCAATCAAGAATGTCATGGCGATCGCCGCTGGCATCAGCGACGGTTTAGGTTTTGGCGCCAACGCGCGCGCGGCGCTGATCACTCGCGGTTTAGCCGAGTTGACGCGCCTGGGTATGGCGCTCGGCGGCAAGCGCGAGACATTCACCGGCCTTGCCGGTGCCGGCGATCTTATCCTGACGTGCACCGACAACGCCTCGCGTAATCGTCGCGTCGGTTTGGGATTAGGGCAGGGTCGCAAGTTGCCGGAAGTACTAACTGAGATCGGTCAGGAAGCCGAAGGCGTCGCCACCGCGCGCGAGCTGCATCGGCTGGCGCGCGAACACCACATCGAAATGCCGATCAGCGAGCAGGTGTATCGCGTGTTGTACGAAAATCTCCCACCGCAAGCCGCCGTCGAAGCGCTGTTCAAGCGCGAGCCGCGCTCCGAATAGCGTTTAAGCGGCGAGCCGCTTCACGGCGTTGCCGTTATCCAGTACCTCACGCACCGCATCGGCGGCAGCGCGCAGCGACGGTTGGCGCTGGAGTTGCCACAGACAAAGCGCCGCCGCCAGAATCAAGCCGTCGCGCGCCGGTCCGGGTTCACCGGCAAGCGCGCGCCGGCCGGTGTCGGCCGCTGCTTTGGCGACGGTGACGGCATCGATCGGCGCCGAGTTCTCGGTCGTCGTTCCCGGCAGCGCCGGCGCCTGCAAGCCGTTGGCGAAACCGAAATCGGCCGGCATAATGATTTGTTCCTGCTCGGCGCCACCGTCACGGTAGTAAAAGAATCGTCCTTGCTCGCGCAACGTCGGGATCACGCCGCCTTCGATACCACGCACGATCAACGCCGACTCGAAACCGGCGTGCCGCGCAAGTAGCGCATAGATGCGCGGATACGCTTTGTGTACGAAACCGCTGAGCACATGCGTACGGCGACGCGCGCGGATCGGACCGGCGAGTCCTTCGAGGGTAGTCAACGCCGGCCGCTTGACGATCAAATCGCGCAGCGGCGTCAGTGCATGCAACTTCGGGCAGAACACACGCTGATCGACGTAGGCCCAACCAATTTGCGGATCGCGCACGCGCGCAACGGCATCAGCCATGGAGAGGTCGAACGGCAAGCCGGCAGCACGCAACACTTGCCGATGCGTTACACCGTACTTCGGCCCCATCGATTCGGCACCGTGCGATATGGCCGGCACGCCGCAGGCGGCGAGCACCGCCGGCAAGAATGGCGCCACCGGCAACGAGCGGCCGTAACCGTCGTACGGATCGCCGATGTCGATCAGCTCGTCGACGTCGGCGACCACGGTTTGCGTGGCCGCGCGCAACGCATCGAGCAGGCCACGCAGCTCGTCGTCGCTCTCGCGCTTCATGCGTAACGCAATGAGGAATATACCGGCCTGCACCGGATCGACGCGGCCGTCGAGCACCAGCGTCATGCCGGCGCGTGCCTGTTCGTAGGAGATATCTTTACTGAGCTCGGGACCGGTGGCGATGCGCTGAATGATCGAGCGCATCAACGTGACATCGTTCACTGGCCGCTCTCGATTTCCTTGGCCTTGTTGAACGCCACTTGCGCGCCTTTGTGATCGCCTTTCTGTACGCGTGCATGACCGATCAAGCGCCAGTTGTCGGCGCGTAGATTGTTGTTGTTACCGGCCAGCGTACTCGACTTGTTGGCGAGCTGTTCGGCTTGCGCCGGCTCGCCTTCGTCGAGGCGCACCCGTGCGAGCTCGTGCCATAACACCGGATTGCGCGGCTCGATGCGTAGCGCGCGTTCAAGACTGGCGGCGGCGGCGGCCGAACGGCCGGCGTCGGAATCCTGCTTCGCGGTTTCGAGCAACGCGACTACGGCGGAATTGTCCGATGCCGGCGCTGCCGCGGGTTGTTCGATCGGCGGCAACATGGCGCAACCAGGCAGCGCCAGCAACAACGCGAGCGCGATCAGACGGAACAAACTATTTTTGTTTTTCATCGTTCGAGTAACCTCTTGAACCAACTCTTCACGGCTTGTACCGGCGAGCGGCCGGCGCAAGGCGCGCGCGCTGTCGGTGCCGAGCCGCGCATATAGGGAACCTCGATGGCACCGCTGCAACCATCGCCCAATAAATGCGTCTGCGGATCGATCTGTACCCGCTCGATCGTCTCCGGTATTGCCGGTTGCAGCGGCTCAGGATCGAGCGACTGCATCATCTGCCCCCATACCGTGAGCGCACCGCTGGCACCGGTCAATCCGGTCGGTTGATTGTCGTCGCGGCCCAGCCAAACAACCCCGAGCTTATCGCCGGTAAAGCCAGCAAACCAACTGTCCCGCAGATCGTCGGTCGTGCCGGTCTTACCGGCGACATTAAGCTCGGCCGGTAAGTAAGCGCGTAGGCCGGTCGCGGTACCCGCGGCGACGACATGTTGTAAGCCGGCGGTCAGCAAATAGACCGCCGCCGGATCGGCCGTTTGTTCGACCGCCAGCGCGTAACGCTTGAGCGGTTCCCCCGCCGGCGTCACGACTTCGCGAATGGCACGCAAGCCGGTGCGAAAACCGCCGCTGGCGATCGTCTGATACATCTGCGCTACTTCTAGCGGTGTCAGACCGACAGCGCCGAGCAGTGTCGAGCCGTACGGCGGCAACGTGCGCTCGATTCCGAGCCGGTGTGCCTGATCGATGACCTTCGGCACACCGAGCGCCAGGCCGAGGCGGGCGGTGGAAATGTTGTACGACTGTGCCAAGGCGTTGCGCAGCTCTACCTGGCCGTGAAATTGTTTATCGTAATTCTGCGGCGTCCATTCCTGGCTACCGTGGTCTTTCCACTTGAGCGGACTGTCATCGAGCAGCGTCGTCAGCGTGTACTTCTCTGGCTGCATGAGGGCGGTCAGGTACACCACCGGCTTAATCAGCGAACCGATCGAGCGCTCGGCATCGAGTGCGCGATTGAAGCCGTCGTAGCGAGTGTGACGGCCGCCGACTAACGCGAGCACTTCGCCGTTGTCGGTGGTGGTGACGACCACCGCGCCTTCGAGCATACCGGCCGGTAGGCGTCGCTGTTTCTCGAGCGCCGTCAGCCGCGTGTCCAGGGCTTGCTCGGCACTGCGTTGCGTGCGTGGATCGAGTGTCGTGAAAATGCTCAAGCCTTCTGAGCGCAGGTCGTCTTCCGAGTAATCCTGACGCAATTGCCGCACGACCAAGGCGAGGAACGCCGGATACGGCGATGTCCCGGCCGGCGCGCGCGCGGTGACTTCGAGCGGCATCGCTTTCGCGCGCAACAGCGTCGTCGAGTCGATGATTTTTTGTTGGGCGAGCTCAGCGAGTACGAGATTGCGCCGTGCTAACGCGCGTTGCGGATTACGGCGCGGATCGTAGAACGACGGGCCTTTGACCAGGCCGACCAGCAGCGCGATCTGCGATTGCGACAGTTGCTGCAGCGGCCGATCGAAATAATGTTGCGATGCCAGACCGAAACCGTGGATCGCGCGGTTGCCGTCTTGGCCCAAATAAATTTCGTTGATGTAGGCTTCGAGAATTTCGTCCTTGCTGTAGTGCGCGTCGAGCAGCAGCGCCATCAACGCCTCGACCAGTTTGCGTCGCAGCGTGCGTTCGTCGGTCAAATAAAAATTTTTGACCAGCTGTTGCGTCAGTGTGCTGCCGCCTTGCACGCTGCCGCCGGCGCGCATGTTGGCGAGGATGGCGCGGGCGATGCCGCGCGGGTCGATGCCGTGATGTTCGTAGTACTTGTGATCTTCGACCGCGACCAGCGTCTTGAGTAGCGCCGGCGGGACTTCTTCGAGCTTCACCAACGCGCGGTCTTCGTTGTGCGCCGGATAGATACCGCCGACCAAGAGCGGATCGAGGCGCGCGAGCGGCAGTGACTGGTCGGTGCTGAGATCGGTAAGACCGGTGATGCGATCGTTGCTGAACGAAACGCGGAATCGCTTCGCCGGTTGCGCGCCATCCCAGAATGCGAACGGCCGCGAGTTAATGTCGATACTGTCGTTGCCGCGCGTGTAGTAGCCGGGATCGTTGGCCGTGCCGTGCCGGTAACCGAGCGCGGTCAGTTCTTCGCTAAGCTGGAGCGTCGATAATTTTTTGCCGGGATAGAGCTCGATCGGGCTGGCATACACCCGCGCCGGCAGTGCCCAGCGCTTGCCTTCGAACTTGGCGCGGATGGTGAAGTCGAGATAGCCGATATACACCGCGAACACGGCGATGAGGCAAAGGCCGACGACGACAAGTCGGCGAGGACGCAGCAAGCGGCGGATAGGGGAGCGGCGACGGGGCACGAGGTGGATCTTGGACGTGGCGTTAGTTCAGGCAGAGGCCCGGCATTATATCGTTAGGGGCGCCGGCGCACAGGGATAGACGCCAAATTATCTCTACCGTCCGCCGGCGAAATCATGCTGGCGCCAGGCCTCGTACAGGGCAATGGACACAGTATTGGCCAAATTAAGGCTGCGATTCCCCGGAACCAGCGGCAGCCGCAGCCGCTGTTCCGGCGGCAGCCGTTCCAGTAGCTCGGCCGGCAGGCCGCGGGTTTCGGGGCCGAACAGGAGGGCATCGTCCGGCTGGTAGCGGACTTCGGTATAGAACCGCTGCGCCCGGGTGCTGAAGGCAAAAAGCCGTGGTGGCCGCAGCTCGGTCAGCAATGTTTCGAAGTCCGGATAGGTCCGAACCTCGGCCCACTCGCGATAATCGAGCCCGGCGCGTCGCAGCTGCTTGTCGTCGAGCGTGAAGCCGAGCGGCTCGATCAAGTGCAGACGGCTGCCGGCATTCGCGCACAGGCGCATGATGTTGCCAGTGTTCGGCGGGATCTCGGGTTGGTAGAGGACGACGTTGAACATCGGGCCGTGCTGGTCTTTGTGGACGTATCTACTACATTAAACGGAATCCTATGGGCCCGCCCAACAAAAAACGTTCGCGAATCATGGCCGCCCTGCACGCACCGCTCGGCACGCGCGCGAGTGCTTTTTGCGTCGCTGCCGCATTTGCTCTGGCGGTTTTCTTCAACGGTCCACAACTACCGCTGCTCGCCGGTGCGCAAGCGCTCCTGGTGGCTTGGCTCGGGTTGTCGTTGGCACGCCGCTACGACAGCGGTGTCGTGTTCCTGCTGACGCCGCTTAGCGTCAGCCTCACGCTTTTTTGGATGTGGCTCGGGTTGTCGCTGCTGTGGACGCCGGTGCCGGGAACCAGCGATCTCAATTTTTGGTGGGTCGGTAGCGTTGCCTTGGTGTTTTGGGCCTATACCTTGTCGCCGGAGCGCGAACGAATTTGGTTTTACGCCTCGCGTTTAATAGCGCTCGGAGCATTAGCGTTGTCGATTCATGGTCTGGTGCAGTTGTTCGTTCTGCAGCAGCGGCCCCATGGTCCGTTCATTAATCTACATTCGTACGCAGCGTTGCTGATGTTGATTTTGTTGCCGCTGTGCGCGCACTTGCTGACGGCATTACATGCTCGCAAGAAGCCGCTAGTGGTTCACGGCCTTGGTATCGGCATCTTTATTATTGCTTTCGCTATTGCTGCTACTCAGGGACGCGGTACCAGCATCAGTCTATTGGTGAGTACGGTGATATTGCTGTCGCTGGCGGTACGCACCGTTGGCCGTCGACCGGTGGTTGTGCTGATCGGTGTACTGGTCGCGGCTTACGTCGTCGCCAACCTCGTCCAGAGCGGCGATGTTGTCAGCAAGCTGTCGACCCTCGGTGATCCGGAAGCGGCCGGCTCGACTCGGTTTTTAATCTGGCGCGGTTCGTGGAATTTGCTCAAGGACAGCCCTTGGTGGGGCGTCGGCCTAGGCCTCTATTACCTCGTATGGCCACCTTATCGGCACCCGGACGATTCGACGCTTGGCTTTTTCGCCCATAACGATTATTTGCAGATCTGGATCGAGACCGGCCTGCCGGGCCTATTGTTGTGGTTGGCGGTGTTGGTCAGCGTGTTACTGATGTGCGTATGGGCACTGCGGCAGCGGCGTTTATCGCCGAAGCGATTGCTCGAGTTGCTCGGGCTTTTCGCCGGACTGCTGGCGGTGGCGCTGCATAGCGGGCTTGATTTCGACTTTTACATATTGCCGATTTCGATCGTCGCTGGCCTGATGCTGGCTCGTTTTCAAGATTGTGCCACCGCCGGGACCGTGGTACGCACCTGGACGTTACAGCCGGCGAAGGTGTTAAAGGGGCCGTTCTACCGGCTGGTCGTGCTCTTATTAATGTTGTTCCCCATCTCCTACCTTGTCGCATTTGCAACTGCCGATGTTCTTTATAAGAAGGGCTTCAACGAGGCGCTCCTAGGCAACTTGCGGGAAGCAGACCATCTATTTGCCTGGGCGGAGCAGATGACTGCCGCCGATGATCGTATTTGGACGATTCATGCCGATCTTTATCGGCACGTTTTGCGTAAGCTGCCGCCGACGGCGCTGGCCGAGCGCCGCGCGTTATACGAGGAAGCGCTGATGATGCTGGCGCGAGCGGAGTCGCTCAATCGTTACCGCGCGCTAGTTCCGACGGTGCGGGCCAGGGTGGTAGAGGAAAATTCCGACCTAGCCGGCACCAATTGGCTTAATGACGCCGAGGCGGACTTTCGCCGAGCGCTGACGTTGGACCCGCTTTACCTGTCAGCGCGTGTTCAGTACGCGCGTTTGTTGGTGCGTACCGAACGTCCGCGTGAGGCCTACAAATTGCTCGAGGCTGGCAGCGATTATTGGTACTTCCCGACCCAAACCGTGCTTACCTATCTCGACTTCACTATTCAGTTGGCGCGCCAGCTCAATGAGGGCCAACGCGTCGCTGAGCTCGAAGCGCGAGTGGCGGAGCTTCGGACGGTGATCGCCAGGCGTCACGTCGCCCGCTTGCCGGTGGCCGAGATGGCGCTTCCTTCCACGGTGTCCGCCGCCTCGCAATAGCCCGCACCATTCCGGCACGGTTCTGGCATATCAGTCTGGCTAGACTAGATTTAGGTCTAGATCTTAAGAAATCCCATTAATTCTTTCCTCGTTGCTTCGAGGATTTACGTATGTCCGTGACTCCAGCGGCTCGACCAAAAAAAGTGCGCATCGGCGATCTCTTGATCGCGCACAAGATTATTTCTCAGGAACAGCTCAATACGGCGCTCGCCGAGCAAAAAAAGAGCGGTCGTAAGCTCGGGCGCGTGCTCATTGAAAACGGGTTCATCAGCGAAGATCAGTTGCTCATGTTCCTATCGCAGCAGTTGCAGTGCGCCTACATCGATCTCAAGCGTTACAACTATAAGCCGGACGTTGTGCGGTTGATTCCGGAGACGCATGCCCGTCGCTTCCGGGCGATCGCGCTCGACGACAACCGCGACGGCATCCTCGTCGGCATGGCCGACCCGACCGATATTTTTGCCTACGACGAGCTTGGCCGGGTGTTGCGCCGACCGTTGCGGCTGGCGGTGGTCAAGGAAGCCGATCTGCTTAGCACGATCGACCGGGTGTATCGCCGTACCGAAGAGATCACCGCGCTTTCGCAGGAGTTAGAGCAGGAATTATCGGCCTATACGGTCGACATCGGCGAACTCGCCGCCGGCGAAGGCTTGGCCGATGCGCCGGTCGTTAAGTTATTGCAAACCATGTTCGAAGACGCGGTGCAGGTGAACGCGTCCGATATTCACATCGAACCGGACGAGCGCGAGTTGCGTATCCGCTTTCGCTTAGACGGTGTGTTGCGCGTGCAGACAACCGCCGACCGGCGCATCGTCGGTGCACTGGTATCGCGTTTGAAGTTGATGGCCGGTCTCGATATCTCCGAGAAGCGCTTGCCGCAGGACGGTCGGTTCAACGTGCGTGTGCGCGAAAAGAGCATCGATGTGCGTATGTCGACCATGCCGGTGCAATACGGCGAATCGGTGGTCATGCGTCTGCTTAATCAATCCACCGGCGCGCTCAGGCTCGACGGCATCGGCATGCCGCCGTCGATCTTAAAGCGCTTCCGCGAAATCATTCGTGCGCCGAACGGCATGATGCTGGTGACCGGTCCGACCGGTAGCGGCAAAACGACCACGCTCTACGGCGCACTCAACGAGCTGAACCGTCCCGAATCGAAAATCGTCACCGTCGAAGATCCGGTCGAATACCGGCTCGCCGGCATCAACCAAGTACAGGTCAATCCGCGCATTGAGCTCACGTTCGCGCGCGTACTACGGGCGATGTTGCGGCAAGATCCGGACATCATTCTGGTCGGCGAAATGCGCGACCAAGAGACCGCCGAGATCGGTCTGCGTGCCGCCATGACCGGTCACATGGTGTTGTCGACGTTGCATACCAATGATGCCATTTCCACGGCGCTACGCTTGATCGACATGGGTGTCGAGCCGTACATGGTCGGTGCGTCGGTACGCGGCATCATCTCGCAGCGGTTGGTGCGGCGTATTTGCGAAGGTTGCTCGCAGCCATACGAGCTCGAGCCGGCCGTGAAAGAAATGTTGCGCACAGAAATCGGCGAGCAAGTCGATAAGCTCACGTTCCGTCACGGTGCCGGTTGCAGCCACTGTAACGGCAGCGGTTACCACGGTCGTATCGGTGTGTTCGAATTTTTGGAAATGGACGAGCCGCTGGTGCGAGCGATGAACGCCGCCGATCCGCAGGCGTTCGCCGATGCCGCCCGCAAACAGTCGGGGTATCGCAGCTTGCGCCGCAGTGCCATCGCCATGGCGGCACAAGGCCACACGACCATGGCGCAGGTCATGCGCGCTACCTTCGGTTTGGATGAATAAGCGTGCCGATCTTCCAGTATCGCGGTCGTAATCAACGCGGTGACGTCGTCACCGGCCAGGTCGATGCGGTTTCGCCCGACGCGGTCGCGACCCAACTCTTCAATAGTGGAGTCGTGCCGGTCGATATCACGTTATCGAAGAACGCCACGTATGATTTGAAAGCAGTCTTTCAAGGTTGGTTCAGCAGCGACAAGGTCGAGTTGGTCGATCTCATTTTGTTCACGCGTCAGTTTTTTACGCTGATCAAGGCCGGTGTGCCGATCATGCAAGCGTTGCGCGGTCTGCGCGATTCGACGCAGAACCCGGCGTTTCGCATCGTCATCAATGATGTGGTCGAGGTGCTCGATTCCGGTCTGGAGTTGTCGTCGGCACTCAAGCGCCATCCGAAGGTGTTCCCAACGCTCTACGTCAGCATGGTGCAAGTCGGCGAGGCTACCGGCACGTTGCAAGGCGCATTGCTGCAATTGGCGAAATATCTCGAGCTCGAAAAAGATACGCGCGATCGCATCAAGTCGGCGCTGCGTTACCCGATCTTCGTCGTCATCGCCATTGCGATTGCGTTGGTGGTGATTAATCTGTTGGTAATCCCGGCGTTCGCCAAAGTATTCGCCAATTTGAAAACCGAATTGCCGTGGGCTACGCGCGTGTTGATCGGCACTTCCAAATTCACGGTCGCCTATTGGCCGTTACTGCTCGGTACATTAATCACCGCCTTCATTTCGATCCGAATTTATATTCGTACACCGGAAGGGCGTTATCGCTTCGACCGCTTCAAGCTGCGCGTGCCAGTTATCGGCAGCATCATCTATCGATCGACCGTCGGCCGCTTCGCGCGGGCGTTGGCGGTGTCATTGCAATCCGGCGTGCCGTTAGTGCAAGGCATGACAGTGGTGAGTCGCGCTGTCGACAACGAATTTATCGGTGAGCGCATTCTGCAAATGCGCGACGGCGTCGAACGCGGCGAGACAATTGCGCGCACTGCCGCTGCCACCGGTTTGTTTCCGCCGCTGGTGTTGCAAATGATTTCGGTCGGCGAGGAGAGTGGCTCGGTCGACGAGCTCATGGCGGAAGTCGCCGAGCACTACGAGCGCGAAGTCGATTACGACCTCAAGAACTTGGCCGCGGCCATTCAACCGCTGTTGATCGTCGGCATCGGTGCGATCGTATTGGTGCTCGCGCTCGGTGTTTTCCTGCCGATGTGGGAGTTGCCGCGCAGCATGTTGGGCCACTAGCGGCTTGGAATGCCACTTGCGTTCCAGGGCTTCATTAACTACACGTTAACAAGGCGAGGCAGGTTTGGCGGATAAGCGTTTGATTGCGAGCCGCTTCCAGGGTGCGAGGCTGGCCGGAAGCTCAGGGGCGAACAATAGTCGAGGTTTCTCGCTGTTCGAGCTGGTCGTTGTCGTGGTCCTGATTGCGCTCCTGATGGTAATCGCTATCGCGCGCTTCTTAGCCTTGCAGGCGGATGCCGAGCGTGTGGCTATGGAAACCATTGCCGGGACGTTGCGTAGCGCACTTGGTATGAAAGTTGCTGAGAGTATTGTCGCCGACCAGCTTTCGGGGTTGGCCGTGCTTGAAGGTAGCAACCCGATGGAGCGGTTAGCGGAAACGCCGACCAACTATCTTGGGGCGCTACCGAAACCAGATCCGGCGCAGTTGGAAAAAGGTAACTGGTATTTCGACCAAACGAACGGCGAGCTCGTGTACTTGGTGAGAAACAAAGCGCAGTTCAGCGGGGGTGCGGCAAACCCCCCGCGGGCCAGGTTCGCGGTTCGGTTGGTCTATACGGATCGTAACGGCAACGGCCGGTTCGATAAGGGCGTGGATGCAGTGGAAGGACTTCGTCTCGCTCCGATCGAGCCGTACCAATGGATGCACTAACAACGACACGACGATAGATGTTTTCGCGATGGTAAAAAGGAACAAACGTCAGTAGCAGGGTAACAATCAACTCACAGTAGGAGAAGCGCATGTATCGGCAAAAAGGTTTTACGTTAATCGAACTCATTGTAGTGATCGTTATTTTGGGACTCTTGGCAGCCACCGCTCTGCCGAGATTCGTCGATCTGACGGGCGACGCGCGGCTCGCCAGCTTGCAAGGTGTTGCCGGCGGCTTACGTTCTGCCGCCGCGTTATCCAAGGCGCAGTTCCTGGTCAACGGAAGCTCCGCCGGATCTATCAACATGGACGGCGTGATGGTGTTAGTGAATGCCTCAGGCTACCCACAGAACGCCACGACAGGTATTGAGCGCGCATTGGCGTCACCGGATGGTTGGAGTGTGGCGCATGCGGCGCCGAACACGACTTATACCGCGCCTAACGCGCCTGGTGTCTGTACGGCGGTTTACAGCGCCGACACCGGATCAGTGACGATCACTTCAGCCGGTTGCGGTAGCTAATAGCTAGTAACACTTTGGAGCGGACGACATGACACGGCAAAGAGGTTTTACGCTGATTGAGTTGATCGTGGTTATCGTGATCCTCGGCCTACTGGCGGCTACGGCGATACCGCGGTTCGTCAACCTGACTCAAAATGCGCGCCTCGCCAGTGTGCAAGGTGTTGCCGGCGGTCTCCGCTCCGCGGCAGCGTTGGCCAAGTCGCAACTCTTGGTCAACGGCAGCGCCGGTGGGTTCGTGGCGATGGATGGTGTGCAGGTGTTGATCAATGCCTCGGGCTATCCGCAGAACACTATCGATGGTATCGAGCGTGCACTGCCGTCACCGGACGATTGGAGTATCGTCCACCTCGCACCGGATACGACCTACACGCCACCTAACGTGTCTGGCGGTTGCAATGCACAGTACAATGCCAATACCGGGCAAGTGACGATTGCATCGGCAGGTTGTTAGTAGTGCGAGTAACTGAAATGGTTTGACGTTTGTCAGAGTTGATTGTGACCTCGACGGGGTGTCGGCGCTGCCGACACCCCTTTTTTTCGTTATTCCATCGCTGACTTTTTTTGCAAGGTTTGGTCGATCAGCTCCGCCAGGTGCAGTGCCGAGCGGTGCGTGCCTTGAGTGATTTGCTCGCGACAACTGAAGCCGTTAGTGACGATGATGCTGTCAGGCGGTGCGTTACGAATCGCCGGTAGCAGCTCCTGTTCGCCGACCTGTTGTGACAATCTGTAATAGCGCTGATCGAAACCGAACGCGCCCGCCATACCGCAACAACCGGCATCCAAGTGCTGTAAATCGACCTGCATGCGTTCTAGCAATTTGATCTCGGCCGCCATGCCAAAGATCGCGCGCTGGTGACAATGGCCGTGCAGTAACACTTTCGTTCCCGCTAACGTCGGCGGTTCATAACCGATATGTTCCAAGTAGTCGGCGAATAGAAAAGTCTGCGCCGCCAGGCGTTGGGCGCGGGTGTCGTCGGGAAATAGTTTGAGCAGCTCGTCTTTGAAGACCGATAGACATCCCGGTTCCAAACCAACGATCGGCATGCCGGCGGCAATCTGTGGTTCGAGCGCGTCGAGTATGGCGCCGAGCTCAGTGCGTGCGTGATCGAGCAATCCGAAATCATACAACGGGCGTCCACAGCACAGCGGCCGCTGCGGTAGTGTCACGCGGCAACCGGCAGCAGTCAGCACATTGACGGCGGCGTGGGCGACGTTGGGTTGGAAGTGATTGCTGAATGTATCGACCCAAAGTAGTACGGTTCGGGCGGCAGCATTTTCGGGAGTGCGCGGCCGTCGTTCGAAACGCGTATGGAACGGGTGCGGCGCGAACTTGGTAATGCGACGTTCCGCGGCGATGCCGGCGATCCACTTCGCCGCGGTTGATAGGCCGGGTGTTTGCGTAACAGCGTTGATCAGCCACGGCCAACGCGCCGCCCACGGCGCCCAGCGGCCGATCCTACCGAGCGAGTACGCCTGGCGCGGACGCCAGTGCGTCTCGTAGTAGTGCGACAAAAACTCCGCTTTGTAGCTGGCCATGTCGGTGTGCGTCGGGCATTCGCTTTTGCACGCCTTGCATGACAGGCAGGTGTCGAGGGCCGCGCGTACGGCGCCATCGGCCCAGCGGTCGGTAATGATTTGTCCTTGCAACATTTCCGATAGCAATCGTGCACGACCGCGTGTGGAATCGCGCTCGTCGCGGGTCGCGCGATAGCTCGGGCACATCGTGCCGCCCTGATGCGCGCGGCATTTGCCCATGCCGATGCAGCGTTCGATTTGGCGCGTGAAACCGTCGCCCTCGCGACTGCGAAACTGCAACCGCGTCGCTGGTTGCAACGGTTGATAGCTTGGACCGTGACGCAAGTGCTGGTCGACGCGATAAGCGTCGACTACCTTGCCGGGGTTCATTTTGTGACGCGGATCCCAGATCGCCTTGAAGTCGCGCATCGCTTGCATCAACTCGGTGCCGTACATAATCGGCAGAAACTCCGCCTTCGCATGGCCGTCGCCGTGCTCGCCGGAGAGCGAGCCGCCGAACTGCACCACCAGCTCGGCGGCGTCGCGCAGAAATCGCCGCCACTGATCGATACCTGGCGATGTCCGCAAATTAAAATTGATGCGCGCGTGGACGCAGCCATCGGCGAAGTGACCGTAGAGCGAGGTGCGATAACCGTAGCGATCGACCAGCGCTTGGAACTGGCGTAAATAATCGCCGAGACGCGCCGGATCGACCGCGGCGTCTTCCCAGCCTACGACCGGATCCGGTGTATCGCCGTCGATCGCGAGCGCGGTGGCGGAGGCGCCGGTCTCTCGTAGGCCCCACAGGCGTGCCTGTAGCGCCGGGTTTTCGATGAGATAGGTGCGACAGCCAGCGCGATCGGTGAAATGCGAATCCGCTGCTCGTGCTTGCAGCGACGCCTGCGTGAGCGTGTCGCCGCCGAACTCTACGATCATCCACGCATCGCCCGCCGGCAGTAGCGCGATCTCGTCCGCGCGTAGACCGCGCCGTTCGAGTCCGCGCACGATCTCCTTATCCAGCCCTTCGACCGCAATGGGACCGAAGCGCATGAGCTCAGGCACGGCGTCGCCGGCTTGGTAAATATCCGGAAAGCCGATCACCAGCAACACCCGACACGGTGGGCTGCGCACCAACGACAGCTCGGCTTGCAACACCGTCGCGCACGTCCCTTCGGTGCCGACGAGCGCGCGCGCGACGTTGAAGCCGTTTTCGGGCAGCAGTTGGTCGAGGTTGTAGCCGGAGACACGACGCTTGAGCTTGGGATAACGCGTGCGGATCAGCTCGGCATAGTTGTCGCGCAGCGCCTTGAGCTTCGCGTAAATTTCGCCTTGTTGGCCGCCGGCGGCAATGATCCTCGTCAGCTCAGTTTCACTCGTCGCGCCGACCCAGAAGCGCGCGCCGTCGTACGTCAGCACTTCCAGCGTCTTCACGTTCTCGACGGTCTTGCCGGCCATTACCGAATGCGGGCCGCACGAGTTGTTGCCGATCATGCCGCCGATGGTGCAACGGCTGTGCGTCGCCGGATCGGGCGCGAACGTGAGTCCGTGTGCTGCGGTCGCTGCCAGCAGCGCATCGCAGACAACGCCAGGCTCGACCCGTGCCGTACGCGTATTCACGTCGATCGCGAGCACGCGGTCCATGTACTTCGAGGTATCGAGTACGACCGCCGCATTCACGCACTGGCCGTTCTGCGATGTGCCACCGCCGCGTGCCAGCAATGGCACATCGTGCCGTCGGCAGACGGCGACGGCGGCAATGACGTCATCGGCATCACGCGGCAACACCACACCGATCGGGACTTGCCGGTAGTTGGAGGCGTCGGCGGCGTACAGCGCGAGGTCAGCGGCATCGAAGCGAACTTCGCCGCGGATTGTGCTGCGCAGGGTTGTTATCAAATGGTCGGGCATGCGAGCAGGGTCACGTTGTTACCCATAAAGTTAGTTAGAACGTTCCCCTCTCCCTTGTTCCCTCTCCCGCAAGGGGAGAGGGAGACCCTAGGTTTCAACCTGCCGTCATTTTGAAGATGCCGGTGGCGTTAGCAGCATCGAAGCTGAGATCGATCGTTTCTTTACCGGTGATGGGGTCGGTGGTGTTGTGACGTGTGATGAATTCGAAAAACGAACCGGGCACTTGTCGCGCCAACAAATGTCCGGCCGTATCGACGAACAGCCGTTCAACTTGGCACGCGCGATACGCTGTCTGCAGCACGCGACCGCTGCGCGACACTTCGACCGCATCTTTCATCGGTCGGCCGATCGCTTTTTGTGCGTCGGCGAGCGCGACGACGTCGGCAACGCGATCGGTGCCATGGTTGTACGCTTGGCCCTCAGTGGCAATCCAGGCCATCTCTTTCGATTCGTTGAGCAGTAGCTCGTAATCCGCCAGCCGCGGCGGTTCGTGATGACAAGCGAAGCAGGCGCGCATTTCTGGCAGCAGTGTCAGTGCCGCTGTCAGCGGCAGCGAGCCACGCTCGGCCAACTGCTGTAACAACGATTGCGCCGTCGCCGAGAGCGGCTCGCGACCGGTCGACAGTACCCGCGTGACCGCTTGTTGGAACGGCGCGGAAAATTGCTCGGGATGCAGTTCACTGACGAAGAACTGTGCGAGTTGCGACGGGTAATCGATATGGCAATAAGCACGTCCGGTCATTGCCAATTTCGGTAACGGGTAGTCGGCGGCGTGTCGGTAACCGAGCGGCAATAAAATACGCGTGATGGCCGCCTCACCGTTCGGCAGCGCACCACAATCGGGCCACTTTACGGTCCGCAGCGCACCGTGATCGAACTGAATCGGCCGACCGCTGCGGAACGATTCCTCGACGTAGGCGCGCGCCAACGGCACGCGTTCCATTAAGTCTTCCAACAACAGCAAGTTCAATGCATGTGCCAGTAACGCGCGGCTGGCATCGGTACCTCGTTCAGCACGGAGGTCGGTGGGGGCGGCCACACGCGTGAGCAGTCGTCGGCAGCGGACCTCGCCGAGTAGCGGTTGCAGGAGTTGCAGCAGGATCTCTTGAGCGCGCTTCATGGTCGGTCTCCGTACCGCAAGCATCGCTAAAATTTTAGCTGTCGTCGCCCTCGTTCAACAAGGGCGAACGTGCGGCAAGTGCCTGATTTCGCCGATTTCCCGACTACACTTAGCCAGTAAATGACCTGACAACGGTCGATGGTTCCACTTGGCTAGGCGAGAGCTGCTGCACCGGTATGTGTGTTCAATGACAATCAACCGCTCTTTGGCGCGCGGTCGCCGTGCGCGTGGCTTTTCGTTGGTCGAATTGGTGGTGACACTGGTCATCATCGGCACCTTGGCGGCGACGGCGGCGCCGCTGTTTTTCCAGACGAGCGATTTCGAAGATCAAGGATTCTTCGAAGAAGTATTGTCGACGATGCGTTATGCGCAAAAGCTGGCGATGGCGTCAGGTTGCACCGTGCGCGTGGTCATCAGCAGCAATACGATTTCGCTCAATCGTGCCGCCGACGCTGCAACTTGTACCACGGCGCCGTTTGCGACGGCCGTGGCCGACCCGACGAATCCCGCTAGCTCATTCGTTCGTACCCGCACCGGCGTGAGCATAACGCCGCAGGATGCCTCGGTCGCCGATTTCACGTTCGCGCCGTTAGGCAACGCGTCGGTAACGGCGCCGTTACGCCAAGTTACCGTCGGTGGCCACGCAATGCGAATTTGGGCAACGACCGGTTTTGTGGAGCGGTTATGACCGGCGGCGTTCACCGGTTTGCAGCACGCGGTATGACGTTGATCGAGCTGATAGTGTCGATCGTCGTCATCAGTGTCGGCTTGGCCGGCATACTGGTCGTCATGGATCACAATACGCGCGCGAGCGCCGATCCGATCGTGCAGCAGCAAGCGGTAGCGGTGGCCGAGGCCTATCTCGAAGAAATTTTGCTCAAAGAATACGACGAGTTTGCCGCGAGTGGTGTCGCCGAAGGTGCGCCGGGACCTGATGCCGGCGAAGCCAATCGAGTGCAGTACGACGACGTCAACGATTACGACGGCTTGGCGAATAACGGTTGTATCAACACGACCGCGGCCTGTCCGACGCTGACCAGCTGTGCCTGCGACCAGAACGGCGATCCGGTAGCGAGTCTCACCGGTTACACCGTCACGGTGGCGGTCGATACAGCCGCCAGCTTGAATGGCGACGCCGCTTCACGAGTACAGGTGAATGTGATCGGCCCGGGCGGGTTGAGCTTAAGCCTGAGCGGGTATCGAACGAATTATTGAAACGATGCAGCGCGACCGCCGCCAAGAGAACAAGCAATATCATGGGTTCAGCCTGGTGGAACTCATCGTCGTCATCACCATCACCGGTATCATCGCTGCGGTCGTCGGTATGTTTCTCGTGCGGCCCATCGAGGGGTTTGAGGCGCAAGTGCGGCGTGCCGAATTGGTCGATACCGCCGAATCGGCGTTGCGGCGCATGCAACGCGAAATCCGCAGTGCGGTACCGAACAGCATTCGCATTGTGAATGAGGGCGGCGGCAACGGTCGCGTTATTGAGCTGTTGCCGGCGCTGGACGGTGGTCGTTATCGCGAAAACCCGCCCGGCAACGCCGCCGCGCGGCTGAATTTCAATACCACTGACACCGATTTCGACATGGAAGGTAATCTGCTGTGCACGACCAATCCAGCGATCACTGGTGCCTGTGGCACTTACACGAATTATTGGCTGGTGATTTATAACTTGGGTCAGGCCGGCGCCGATGCCTACGCCGGCACCGACGTCATTACCTTCGGCCGGACGTTGACGATCACGTCGAATGGAGCGGCCGACGGCGTATCTGACCACATCAACATCAGTGGTCCCGGTTTTGACTTCGCCTTCCGTTCGCCGAATCAGCGATTCTTCATCGTGCAATCGCCGATTAGTTACGTCTGTAACACGGCGACCCAAACGTTGACGCGTTATCAGGGTTATACGTTGACCGCGGCGCAAACCTCGATCGATACCGATACCGAGCTTGGGGCACTGACGACCGGCGCCCGCGTCGCCGACAAGATCGCGGGTTGTACGTTGTTGTACGACGCCGGCACTGATGAACGCGGCGGGCTCGTGACCATCGGTTTGACGCTGACGGACAGCGGCGAGTCGGTGAAACTGCTGCAGCAAGTTCACGTGGACAACGCGCCATGATGGTTCGCAGATACCAGCGGTGGCAGCGACAGGCCGGCTTCTCGCTGGTGGCATCGATATTCGTATTGGTGGTGTTGGTGCTGCTCGGCGTTTTTATGGTGACGTTAAGTGCAGTACAGCACATCACCGTCGCCCAGGCATTGGAAGGCGCACGCGCCTATCAGGCGGCCGGTGCCGGTATCGAATGGGCGACCGCGCGCGTGCTCAGCGATGCCAACCGAGCATCGGCCTGTGGCGATCACGTCGCTACGTCTACCACCAATTCGTTCGTCGTGTCCGCCACCGGCTTGGTTGAATTTAGCGTATCGGTGACTTGCCGATATACGCGGCATCGGGAAGCGAGTAGCGACTTCTGTGTCTATGAAATCAGCAGCACCGCCCAGAAGGGCACATTCGGCGATTCGGCCTTTGTCACACGGCAGATCCAGGCGCAAGTCACCGACGCCCCCAGCAGCAATTGTCCGGTGTAAAGACGCCAGTACAGACGCATTTTTGCTTGCCGGCACCAATAGTTACGCTCGACCGATACGGCGACGACTAGACTAAAAAGACAGGGGCACGCTTGTGTCATCGGTCGCGACCGCCTGCCCATAGACGAAGAGCAAAACGCATGCTGCGGCATCTGCTGAAATTGTTACCTCCCGGCGCTCGTGGGTGCACGCCCACGGTTGGCGCGAGTCGATGGATACTCTCGCTCGCCTATCTGGTGCTGGCGATGTTTGCGGCGCCACCCGACGCATCGGCGGCGGTCACCATAACGTCGGCCACACTGACCTATAACACCCAGGTCAACCAGGCGAGCGTGCGGGTGACAGGTAGCGGCACGATCTCGGCGACGATGAATGTCACCATCACCGGCAATACCGGCAATGATCGCTGGCAGGCCACTCTCTGGACCATCGGCACGTCCAGCGGTTGCTTTGACAACGCCAATCACAATGGCGCCGGCACGTACTCGGAAACATTCAATATCACCGCCCCGGCCGCCGCCGGCACCTACAACGTCGTTTTCCAGGTCGATAAGAATGACTGCGGTGGTGGCGGCGTAGTAGCGACATCGACCCTCACCGGCGGCGCGATCGTCGATAACACGCCACCGACCATCCCGACCGCCACCATTACTTCGAACAACGCTAACCCGCTGTATGCCAAGGTCGGCGATACCGTTACGTTGTCGTTCACCACCTCGAGCGACGTCGGCGGTGTGCAAACGCCGGTCGTTACGATTGGTGTTGGCAGCGCGACGGTGTCGGGCGGCCCAACCTCTTGGACCGCGACCTACGTGATGACCGCGGGCGACACCGACGGCACGGTCCCGTTCAATATCAGCGTCAGCGATCTGGCCGGCAACTCGGCGACCCGAACCGCGATCACCAGCGGCTCGAACGTCACCTTCGACAAAACCGCGCCGACCCTACCGACCGCGACCATCACGTCGAATAACGCCAATCCGCTGTACGCCAAAGTTGGCGATGTCGTTACGCTGTCGTTTACCACGAACGATACCAACGGCGTGCAAACGCCGACCGTCACCATCGGCGCCGGCAGCGCTACGGTTTCCGGTGGGCCCACTTCGTGGACGGCGACGCGGACAATGACCGTCGCCGATACCGACGGTACGGTAACGTTCGCGATCAATGTTAACGACGTCGCCGGCAACGCCGCCACCGCTCGAACGGCGATCACTAGCGGCTCGAACGTTACCTTCGACAAGACCGCGCCGGCGGTAACGTCGATCACGCGCGTCGATTCGAACCCGACCGGTGCCGCCAGCGTTTCTTGGACCGTGGTTTTCGGTGAGAGTGTGACCGGCGTCGGCAGTAGTGACTTCGCGCTGGCGGCAGCGGGCGTGAGCGGCGCATCGATCACATTGGTGTCTGGCAGTGGTACCACGTATACCGTTACCGCCGGTACCGGCACCGACGACGGTACACTCGGCCTGAATTTGGTCGACGACGACTCGATCGTCGACGCCGTCGGCAATCCCGTCGGCGGCACCGGCGCCGGTAATGGCAACTTCACCGGTCAGGTCTACACCATTACCCGCATCAGCAGCTTCAACGTGGTCGAGCCGGCGGCGAACGCCGTGACCGGTAAGATCTACCCGAAGATCGCCGGCCAGAATTTTTCGCTCGATGTCGTCGCGCTTGACAGCGCCAACGCGGTCGCGACCAGTTTCACCGGGGTGGTCGCGGTCGAGGTGGTGGATAACACAAGCGGCGGCGCCTGCAGCGGGTTACCGGTGATTGCGACGTTCACCAATCAAACCTTTGTTGGCGGCGACGTCGGCCGTCATTCGCTGAGTTCGCCCAATACCGTCGCCAACGTCTATCGCAATGCCCGCATCCGCGTGACGTATCCGGTCGGCGCACCCACCGTTACCGCCTGTTCGATCGACAACTTCACCATCCGGCCGTCGAGCTTCAGCTTCAGCGCCAGCGACGCCAACCGCACCACCGAAGGCACGACCAACACGCTCAACAACGCCAGCATGCCCGGTGGCACGGTACACAATGCCGGTCGGCCGTTTCGGATCACCGCCACTCCCTATAATGGCGCCGGTACGCCGGCGGTCACCTCGAACTACGACGGTACCCCCACCGCCGTGGTTACCACCTGCGGCGGTAGCGGTTGCCCGACGACGGCCGGCACGCTGACGTTGGGCGCCTGGAGCTTAAGCGGCGGTGTCGCGACGACGACGACGGCGAGCTATACCGAGGTCGGCGCCCTCAGCTTGCAATTGGAGGACAGCACCTATGCGAGCGTCGACGCCGCCGATGGTTCGTCGGCAGCGCAGCGGACCATTTCATCGACGGCGACCGATATCGGTCGATTTGTTCCGGATCACTTCGATACCTCCGTCACGCACGGCTGCGCCGCCGGCAGCTTTACGTACTCGGCACAGTCCTTTCAGGTAACCGTCATCGCCTACAACAGTGCTGGCGCGATCACTACCAACTTCAAGAACCCGGCGGCCGGTGGTGTCGCTAGCGCGGTCACGTTGGCCAATGCCGGTAGCTCTAACCCCGGCAGCTTTAGCAATGGAAGCTTCGCGGCGGCGAGCTTCGCGAATGGTGTCCAAACACGGACCGATGTCGCCTATACATTTACCACCAAGGAAACTGCACCGCTGACGGGTGCCGGTGGTCTGAAGGTTCGTGCCACCGATGCTGATAGCGCCGATTCTAGCGGTGGCACCGAAGGCTCGACCGCAGTGCGCGGCGGCCGTATCCAAATCAAAAACGCTTTTGGCTCGGAGTTATTGCCGCTGTCGGTGACGCTGGAGGCGCAGTACTACAAAGACGACACCGACGGCTTTATCACCAATACCAACGACACCTGCACCGGCCTTGCCGTCGGCGCGTTAACGCTGACGCCGGTGCCGGCAACCGCACCGACCATCGCCAACAATCCGCTCGTGGCCGGCGATGCCGGTCTTTCCTTTGCCGCGCCGGGCGTCGGTAACGGCGGTTCGATCGACGTCACGGTTGGACTGGGCGCCTATACCTGGCTGCGTTACGACTGGGACGGCGACGGTGCGGACGACGACGATCCGAGCGGTCGCGTCACCTTCGGCATTTTTAAAGGTAACCGTTGGCACATTTATCGGCGCGAACGGTATTAATTTCCCTCCGTCCGGTTCCGGCGCGGGACTTGCGATAGAGCGGTTGTAGGCCGGTAGACGTGGGATTTTTTTAAGCCTTGTGGGTGAATGTGTTAGGCCGATTGCCATAAACCTGCCAGTGCAGGAAATCCATCCCCGTCAGACCGTTTCGACCGCGTCTTTCATCGGCCGGCCGATCGCCTTTTGCGTTTCCGCCAATGAGCTACATCGACGACGCGATCGGTACCATGGTTGTACGCCTGACCTTCGGTCGCGATCCAGGCCATCTCTTTCGATTCGTTCAACAGCAACTCGTAATCGTCGAGCCGCGGTGGTTCATGCTGGCAGGCGAAGCAGGCGCGCATTTCCGGTATCAGCGTCAACGCTGCCGCTAACGGCAATGCGCCGCGGTCGGCCAGCTGTTGCAGCGACGCTTGGGCGTCGGCGGAGAGTGGATCGCGGCTGGTCGACAGCACTCGCGTTACCGCTTGTTGGAACGGTGCGGAAAATTTTTCGGGGTGCAGCTCGCTGACGAAGAATTGCGCCAGCTGCGTTGGGTAATCGATGTGGCAATAAGCCCGGCCGGTCATCGCTCCGCCAGCAGCTCAGTCGGGACCGCCACGCGCGCGAGCAGCCGCTGGCGGCGGCGCTCGCCGAGTAGCGGTTGCAGTAGTTGCGGCAGCGTTTCTGGGTCGCGTTTCATGGCCGGTCTCGGTACCGAAAGCTTCGTTAAAACTCTAGCCGTCGCCGCCCTCGTTCAACAACGCCGAGTAGGCGGCAAGGGCCTGATTTTGCCGATACACTTAACCGGCAAATGGCCTGAGAAAGGCCGATGGTTCCACTTGGCTAGAGCCGCACCCAGCATGCGTTCCATACGAACGAACAATTCTCGCACGCACGATCGGCAAGTGCGCGTGAACGCTAACTGCCAGCGCGGTTTTTCGCTGGTCGAGTTGGTCGTGACCTTGGTCATCATCGGCGCCGTGGCCGCGGTCGGCATGCCGCGTTTTTTCAGCACCGACGGTTTCGAAGATCACGGATTTTTCGAGGAAGTGTTGTCGACCGTGCGTTATGCGCAGAAGCTCGCGGTCGCCTCGGGTTGTACCGTGCGCGTCGTCATCAGCGGTAATTCGATTTCGCTCAATCATGCCGCCAGCGCCGCGACCTGCACCACAGCGCCATTCGCCACACCGGTATCTGATCCGACGAATTCCACCAGCGCCTTCGTTCGTTCGCGCTCCGGCGTGAGTATCACGCCGCAGGATGCGTCGGTCGCCGATTTCACGTTCGTGCCGCTCGGCAATGCGTCGGTAACGGCGCCGTCGCGCGACATTACCGTCGGCGGTCATGTAATGCGGGTTTGGACGACGACCGGTTTCGTGGAGCGGCGATGAACGTCGACAATATTCGTCAGCGCGGCGCGACGCTGGTCGAGCTGATCGTTTCCATCGTCATCATCAGCGTCGGCGTCGCCGGCATTCTGGTTGTTATGGACAAAACCACCGGCGCCAGCGGCGGTCCGATCGTGCAGCACCAGGCGGTGGCGGTGGCCGAAGCCTATCTCGAAGAGATTCTCGCCAAACCGTTCTGCGATCCCGATAACGCCGTTGCCTGCACGTCACCGAACGCGCCCGGCACTGCCGGTTGCACGGTATGTCCGGCGGCGGAGGCGACGCGCGATTTGTTCGACAACGTCTGCGACTACAACAGCCTGCCAGATACATTGGTGCGCGATCAGAACGGCACACAGATCGCCGGTCTCAGCTCGTATAGCGTTGTCGTTGCCGTCAGTAGCGCCGCGACCCTGGGCACCGGTGGCACGCAGCTCACCGGCGCCAGTTGTCAGGTGCTGAGCGTGCAGGTCACGGTCACGGGACCGGACAGCACCAACGTCGTCGTGCTCGGTCATCGGACGAACTACTGATATGACAAGGCGTCGTTCTTGCCGATGGGCCAATGCCGGCTTCACGCTGATCGAGATGGTCGTCGTCATCGCCATCAGTGGTGTCGTCGCCGCTACGGTGGCAATGTTTTTGTTGCGACCGATTCAAGGCTACGAAGCGCAGGTCAGTCGCGCCGAGCTGGTCGATGTCGCCGAGAGTAGCCTGCGGCGCGTCGCCCGCGACATTCGGCGAGCGCTGCCGAATAGTGTGCGTATCGACGGCACCAGCAAAATCATCGAGATGCTGAATACGCTCGACGGTGCGCGTTATCGGGAAGGGCCGGGGCAGGTGGCGGCTGGTCACAGTCATGCGGCCAACGCGTTTCGCTTGAAGACTAACGGCGCCGACAACGATGGTTTCAATGTGCTCGGCTTTTTTCAAAACATCACGGTGCCGTTCGACTCAACCACCGAGCGTTTGGCGATTTATAACCAAGGTGTCACCAACGCTGACGCCTACGCCGATGCTAGCGCCGTCGGCGGCGCCATCGTCATGACGAACCCGGCGGTCACCACGTTCCGTATCCGAAATGACGGCACACAAGATGCGACCGCATTTAACGATGAGCACCAAATCATTCCGCTCACGGGTAGTTTTCATTTTCGTTGGCGCTCGCCGAATCAGCGCGTGTACATCGTCGACATGCCGATCACTTATATCTGCAATACCAGCACCGGCGAGCTGCGCCGTTACGCCAGTTACAGCATCGCCGCTACCCAGCCGACCGATCCGACGATAGCGCCGCTCAGCGGCGTGACCTCGGCACTCGTTGCCAATCACGTTTCCGCCTGCACCCTTACCTACGTTGCCGGCGTCGCCCAGCGTTCCGGCGTGGTGACGCTCGATCTTACGTTGCGCGACAGTGCTACCGGCGAACAGGTGCGGCTGCTCGAACAAGTACACGTCGATAACGCCCCATGATCGGCTGCGCGCCAATCACTAACGTACGCCAACGTGGCTTCACGCTGGTCGCCGCCATTTTCGTATTGGTGATCACGGCGATGTTGGGTACGTTCATGGTGACGCTGTCGGTCGTGCAGCATTCGACCGTGAGCATGGCGGTGCAGGGCGCGCGTGGCTACCAGGCGGCATCGAGCGGCGTCGAGTGGGGCATCTATCGCGCGGTCAGCACCGGCGCGTGTCCCGTGACCACGACCTTCGCGGTCGCCTCCAGCTTCTCCGTGACCGTGAGCTGCACCGAGTCGAGCCACGTCGAACCGCAGAGCGATCCCGGCACGTTCAAGGTTTTCGTGATTACCGGCAACGCGTCGGCCGGTAGCTACGACACGGCCGATTACATTTCGCGTTCGGCCGAAGCGACCGTGACCAACGCGAACCCGCCGTAAGAGTTCCGCACCGCAGCCCGTTGCCGTGGTGGCACTGATGCAGCACGACAAATTATTTTCGACGATCGCCACGCGGCTGTTGTTGGTGACGACGATCCTACCGGCTGCGCAACGTTTGGAATTTTCCAGGAGCCGGCAGTCGACGGCGGGTTCAATTTGTTCCTCAAGGCCCCCGGTTCTGGTAACGACGGCAGCGTCGAAATATCCGCCGTTGCCGACGCCTGGCTGCTATATGACTGGGATGGCGACGGCGCGCATGACGACAGCCCATCCGGTCGCGCCACCTTCGGTATCTTTAAAAGGCAACCGGCGGCAGATTTATCGTCGCGAACGGTACTGAATCAATAGCAGCGACAGCTGCACATCCGATCCCAGTGCGCGCGCCACGTTTGGAATCTTTAAGGGAAGTCCGCGACACATCTATTTTCGCGAGCGCTATTGAGCGGTGATCGCAACCGGCGGGCAAGCGTTCGTTACTGCGTTGCGCGTTATGCCTGTAAGAAAAAAGGAAACTACGAGTAATGGGTCGTTTACGGTCCGCAGGTACGGTGCTATCGAGATCCGCGCTCGGCATGGCGATTCTCGTTGGCATTGCGTTGTCGCTGCTGGACGCTTCGAAGGAAGCGCAAGCGGCGGCGCGTTTCGCCAGAACCAGCGGTAGCTGGTCGACTATTACTTGGGGCACGAGCTGCGCCGCCGGCGCCGTTGCGGTGCCGGTGTTGGCGGATGACGTAACGATTTGTTCTGGCGTTACCGTCACGCTCGACTCCAGCCCGTCGATCAATACGTTGACGTTAGCGGCCGCGGCCGCCGCTAACGGCGTTACCTTCAACGGCTTTACGCTCGCCGTCACCGGCGCCGTTACCATGAATGCCGTAACCATCAGCGGCATCACGTCGACGCTGAATGTCGACACCGGCACGCTCACCGCGGCGAGCATCGCCATCACCGGCAGCGCTACGGCGACGCGCAATACGCTGCTGACGATCAGTACCGGCAGCATCACCACCACCGGTTCGATCACCTTCGGTGGTACCGCTGCGCAGGCGCGGTTCACATCGGCTGGCGCCAGCACCGTCAATGTCGGCGGTAATTTCGGTAGCGGCGGGACGCTCACCGCCGGCGCCGGCAACGGCACGTTTAACTTCAACGGCGCTGTGGCGCAAACGATCGGCGCCTACGCCACGTACAACGATATCCAAATCAATAACACTGCCGGCGATGTCTCGTTCGCCGGCAACGCGACTCTGGCCGGCGCGCTCACGGTCAATACCGGCGCGTTGACGATCGGCGCGTTTACCGTAGCGGTGGGCGGAACTACTACCGTGACCAGTACGCTGAACATCACCTCAGCGACCGGCACGAAGACCTTCACTGGCAACGTTACCATTGACGGCACTTGGAACAACTCCGGCAACGAAGCGGTTGGCTTCGGCGGTAATTTGAGTAATAACGGAACGTTCACCTCCGGCACCGGCACGCAAACGTTCACTGCCGCCACCGCGCAATTGGTCGGAACGTCGGCGATCACATTCAATGGCACGCTGAGTGTCAGTAACAATCTTTCGATACCGTCGGGTACGGTCAACTTAGCGAACACCGCCGGCGTGACCGGAACCACCAGCGTCGACGGCACGCTCAACATCAGCTCGACCACCGGTACCAAGACCTTTACCGGCAACGTCAGCATCAGTAGCACCGGTACTTGGAACAACTCTGCCAATGAAGCGGTCAGCTTCGGCGGCAATCTCGCGAACGACGGCACGTTCACTTCCGGAACCGCGGTGCAAACGTTTTCCGCGGCGACGGCGCAATTGACCGGCGCCGCCGCTATCGCCTTCGCCGGCACCCTCACCGTCACCAATAGCCTCACGGTAAACAAAGGTGCCGGTGCCGTAACGGCGACCGGCACGATGACTGTCGGCGCGACACTCACGGTGCAAATGGGCACGTTGAATCTCGCGAACGCCACGACCGTGACCGGCGCCACCAGCATCAGCGGCACGCTCACGCACACGACCACGACCGGCGCGCGCACCTTCATCGGCGCGGTGACTATCAACAACGGTGGCACTTGGGACAACGTAATCAACCGCGCGATCGCGATGCGAAACGACCTGACCAACGATGGGACGTTTACCGCCGGTACCGGCACGTACACGTTCCAAACGACGGCAAATGCCGTCTGGGCGGGCACCAACGGCTTGTCGTTCGGTGGCGCCGTGACCGTAAGCGCTGCTCGCATCAACAACACCACGACCACGGTGACCGGCACGCTGTCGGTTACCGCCGGCGGCTTGACCAACAACACCACATTGAATGCGAACGGGACGCTGGCGATTTCCGCGGCGGTGACGGTCACTAACAACGGCACCGTGACCGCGGTGGGTGCGATCACCGGCGCCAACGCGGCGACGTCGATTTGGACCAATGCCGCGAACTCCACGCTCAACGTCGCCGGTGCCATGCTCGCGACCGGAACGCTGAACGCCTCCGCCGCCGGCAACACTGTCAACTACAACGGTGCCGCACAAACGGTGAAGTTGCCGGCGGGCGCGCCAGCAACGTACTACGACCTGACATTGAGCGGTAGCGGTATCAAGACGATGCCGGCGACGGTGAGGACGATCAGCGACGACTTCACCCTGTCGGGCACGGCGACCACGACCGCCGCGCAGGCGTTAACGGTCGGTGACGATTTCACCATCGGCACCGGCACCAGTTTTACCGCTGCGACTTTCACCCACAACGTCGCCGGCGATTTCACCAAAGACGGCACGTTCACCGCCAACACCAGCACGTTCAACTTCAACGGCAGCGCCGCACAGACCTTGAGTGGGACCGCCGCCGGCACCACGACCTTCAACAATTTCACGCTCAACAACGCAAGCGGTTTGACGCTGACTGGTGCGACCCATCACGCGACGGTGAACGGGATACTGACCTTGAGCAACGGCCGTCTCGGCACCGGCGCGAGTAATTTGTTGACCGTCGGTTCCGCCGGCTCAGTCAGTCGCGCTGGCTGTGCGGCGACGACGACGAACTGCTTCGTCGTCGGCAATCTCGTGAAGAACGTGCCGGTGGGTGCGCCGACCGTGAGCTGGGAGGTAGGAACAGAAACGGCGTCGCCGGCGTACGCGCCGGTCAGCATCACCTTTGCCGGTGCCGTCGCCGGAAATTTTCAGGTAACGACGCCGACTGCCGCCGACGATCACGCGGATACCACTGCGAATCTCTCGGGCATCGATGCTGCCGCCAGCGTCAATCGTTATTGGACGTTAGCGCCGCTCACGGCGACATACACTAACTACAGCCCGACGTTTACCTACGGCAACATCGCCGGCGACGTCGACGGTGGTGCAACGCCAGCGAGTTTCGTGATCGCGCAGAAGTCGAGCGGTGTCTGGAATTACCCGGCTATCAGCGGCACACCGACGGCCACAACCGCGATCGCCACCGGCATCGCCAGCATCACCAGCGATGTGTTCGCCATCGGCAACGTCGCGCTGCCGTCGACGTCGCCGTACAGCGAATGGCGCATGGACGAAACGGCGTGGAACGGTACCGCGAACGAAGCGGCGGATAACGGCAGTGGCGGTTTTTCCGGCACAGGGTCGGGTCTCGCCGCCACCAAGCCGACAACAGCGAGCGTGTCGCCGCCGACCACGGGCACGTGCCGCTACGGCGTTTTCAATCGCACTAACAAAGACTACGTCGCGTTGTCGAGCAGCTATCCCAATCTCAACGCCGCCGTCGGTGGCTACACTATCACCGCCTGGATTCGTTCCACCGATGTCACTCAGACCGGTCAACGCATCGTGATCGACGACGAAGGCGGGGTGAACGGCAACTGGGGATTTAGTCTGGGCGATGGTGGCAGCGGCATGCTGCGGTTTTTCTACCGTCAGGCCACCGTGCTCACATTGGACACGCCGGCCGGAAGTCCCCTGGTCAACAACACCTGGTACTTCGTTGCCGCGTCCATCGACCTCAAGGCGTCGCCTAACACCAGCCGGGTATCGATGTATGTCTACACTACCGGCGGCACGTTGTTCACGTCGATCTCGGGTAGCTTCACCGCAACCTCCTTCGGCACCGATACGACGCCGCCATCGATTGGCGGTGAGACCAATATCGCCACGTTGGAGAATACGAATTCCTTCGGCTTTGCCGGCAACATCGATGAAGTACGCGTCTATCGCACCGCTTACACCAGAGAGCACATCAATCTGATTCGGCAACTATCGCGCAACTGCTTCGATCACATCCGCATTACTCACGACGGCGAAGGGCTGACATGCGCGCCGGAACAGGTCACGGTGCAGGCGTGTGCCGACAGCATTTGCTCGTCGCTGTTCCCGAACAGCGTCACGACTACCTTGGATCCGACCGGCTGGGTCGGCGGCGATACCATCACCTTCACCGGCAGCACCACTGCGCAGCTGCGCCAAACCACGACCGGCACGGTAACGCTAAGCGCCGGCAGTACCTCGCCGGTCCCGACTGGTGGCTCGCGCTGCTTCATCGGTGCCAGCGAAACCTGCAGCATGACCTTCGTCGACTCCGGTTTTATTTTCGACGTGCCGAATCTCACCGCCTGTAAGACCTCGGCCGACGTCACCATCACCGCCGTCAAGACGACCGACAGCGGCGAGACTTGTGCGCCGGCGTTCAGCGGTAGCAAGTCGGTCGGCTTTTGGTCGACGTACAGCAGTCCCATCACCGGCACGCAAGCGGTGAGCGTCAACGGCACCGCAATCGGCACGTCCAGTCCGGGCACCGCGATCGCGCTCACCTTCGATGCCAGCGCCCAGGCGACCTTCACCGTGAACTATCCCGACGCCGGGCAGATGCAATTAAGCGCACGTCACGACGGCGCCGGCAGCGACGCGGGTTTGGTGTTGTTGGGCAACGATCAGTTCGTGGCGAGCCCGGTCGGGCTCGCGGTCTATGCCGCGTCGTCGTGTGTCGCCGGCGATGCCACGTGCCCGGTGTTCGGCACCGCCGGCACGGCGTTCAACCACACGGTGAAGGCGGCGTGCTGGACCGCGGATGGCGACACCGATCTGTCGGACAATCCGGCGACGCCAAATTTTCAAATGGCCGGTATTCCGCTGACACATACGTTGGTCGCGCCGAGTGGCGGCCAGACTGGATCGATCGGTACGTCGTCGTTCGATTTCGTTGCCGCGGACAACGGTGTGCATACCATCAGCCAAACGGTGTCCGAGGTCGGTGTATTTAGTTTTACCGCGACGCCGACGGTGGCCGGCTACTTCGGGCTGACAGTGCCGGCGGGCACGAGCCCGAACATCGGTCGCTTCCGGCCAGATCACTACGAGGTCGTCAGCGCGCCGGTACTGACCAATCGCGGCGCATTGAGTTGTACCACGCCGTCGCCGTTCACCTATCTTGGCGAGGCATTGCGGCTGACGTTCCAACTCGAGGCGCAAAATTCCGCCGATATCAGGACCCAGAACAATTTATTCAGCGGAACTGCGGCGAATAATTTTGCCAAGCTTACGGTGGCCGACGCCACGGTTTACGGCGCGTTGACCGACACGGCGGCATTGAACACGCAGCCCGACAGCAGTTCGCGCCTTACCGTCAGCGTTTCCGGTACGAATGCATGGCAGACCGGCGCCAACGCCGGTCGCACCAATCTGCTGCAGCTCGATGTCACCGTCGCCCGCCGTAACGATAACCAGCTCGACGGCGCCTACAGTGGCGCGCAGATCGGCATCGCGCCGCTGGACAGCGACGGTGTGCGGTTGTCGACGGCAACGCTCAATCGCGATTGGACTCCGGTCGACGGTACCAACGATCACTTGCAGGCGGGTACGACCGATCTGCGCTTCGGCCGTCTCGTGATTGCGAACGCGTTCGGCTCGGAGTTGGTCGATCTTAGTGTGCCGATGCGCGTGCAGTACTACCTTAGCGGTACCGACGAGTTCGTGGTCAACACCGACGACGATTGCACGGCGTTGACGCTGTCGCTGTCGAACTATCAAGGCAATCTCAATGCCTTGCCGGTAGAAACCTGCGTCCAGGACAGCGGTAGCCCGGGCCTCAGCGGCGTCGGTTGCGCCGCGGCGGCGCCGGTCAGCCGGCAGTTCCTCGAGCCGGCGGTCGACGGCGCCTTCAATCTGTTCCTCCAAGCGCCGGGTTTCGGTAACGACGGCAGCGTCGATATATCCGCCGTCGCCGACGCCTGGCTGCTATATGACTGGGACGGCGACGGCGTGTATGACAACAGCCCGTCCGGCCGCGCCACCTTCGGCCTCTTCAAAGGCAGCCGGCGGCAGATTTATCGCCGCGAACGGTACTGAAGCCGTTGTTCGGTTCCGGCACGGGACTTGCAATAGAGCGGTGGTAGGCCGGTAGACGTGGGATTTTTTATGCCTTGTGGGTGAATGTGTTAGGCCGATTGCCGTAAACCCGCCCGTGCAGCAAATCCATCCGCGTCAGACCTTTACTTAGTAATTCTTATGCTACGCTTGAAAAAGCCGGTTTTTTATAGGGAAACACAGCGAAATTAGTTATTTACGTAAGGTTCCCGCCGCTGTTTCCACGGAGCAACAAACGAATGTTTTCTTTCTTGAAAAATAAGCGGACGACGCACGGGCTCGCGGGTATCGAGCTACGTGATGACGGCGTGAGTGTCGTGCACGTGGTGCGCGACGCCGGTCGTATACCGCAGGTAACCGCTTGTGAGTTTCGCGAATGGGGCGATGCCAACGAGAAAGAGAAAGTGCTGGCGCGTATCGCCGCCGATCATGGTTTGAAGCATGCCCGTTGTACCACCGTGCTCGATCCCGCCGAATACACCTTATTGCTGACCGAGGCCCCGGATGTGCCGCCCGATGAGTTACGTCACGCGTTGCGTTGGCGCGTCAAAGATCTGATCGATTTTCATGTGGATGACGCCACCATCGACGTATTCGACGTCACCACGCCGAATTCTCCGAGCAAGACTCGGCCGATGTACGTCGTCGCGGCGCGCAACGCCGCTATCCAGAGTCGTGTCAATTTGTGCGACAACGCCGGTATCGGCCTCGACGTCATCGATATTCCCGAACTCGCGCAACGCAACCTCGCCTCAATCTTGCCGGAAGACGTGCGCGGTGTGGTGCTGTTGGTGCTGACGGCGCGTAGTGGTTTGATCACGATCACCCGTCAGGGTGAAATCTTTTTGAGCCGGCGCTTGGAGCTCGGCGTTGAGGCGTTGCGTGTGGCCGACGATCCGGCACCGTACTTCGACCAGATCGCGCTCGAAATCCAACGCTCGCTCGATTACTTCGATAGTCACTTCCGCCAAGCACATGTCGATCAGGTGGTGTTGTCGCCGTCGGCGAGCGACTTGCCGGCGCTAGTGGCACATTTGAATCAGAACCTAAGCATCAAGGCGAACGTCATGAATCTCGCCGATGTCGTCCAGTACGACCCGGCGTACACGGAACAATTGGGCGACCGGGCGCTGCTGGCGCTTGGTGCAGCGCTGCGGCAGGAGGAGAAGGCGCTGTGAAACAGCAAATTAACCTCTACCGCCCGATATTCCGCAAGCAGGAAAAGAAATTTTCCGCACAGGCAATGCTGCAGGCGGGCGGTGCGATTCTCGCCGGCGTGGCCGTTATTTATGGATTGATGCACTGGCAGGTAAGCGGTCTGCGGGACGATATGCAGCAGACTGAGAAACAGTGGTTGGCGTCGACCAAGCGGCTCGACGACGCTGTGAAGCAATTCGGTCCGGGTGCCAAGAGCCAGGTGCTCGAAGACGAAGTGACGAAGCTGGAGCGGCAGTTGACCGCACGCTTGCGTATTCGCGAGCTGCTCACGCACGGCATGTTCAGCAACACCACCGGCTACTCGTCGTACTTCCTGGCCTTCGCCCGTCAGCATGTGTCGGGCATTTCACTCACTGAGTTCGCCATCGTCGGCGCTGGCGAGGACATGCAGTTGCAGGGGCGCACGGCCGATCCGGCGCAGGTGCCGCGCTATTTGCAACGGCTGTCGACGGAGTCGGTGATGGCCGGCCACGAATTTCAGGTATTCGTGATGTCGCGACCGAAGAAGGACGACACCACGAACGAGCGTGCCTATGTCGATTTTCTGTTCCGTACGGGCGCGGCAAAAGATCAAGGTAAATCTTAATGAATGCGCTTAAGGCTCGCTTCAAGGAGACGGCAGACCGCATCGATGCGATGTCGGTACGTGAGCGCGGCATGATTTTCTTCGCGGTGGTCGTCGTTTTGGCACTGATCGCTTACAACGTCGTATTCGGACCCTTGCGCTTGGAACAACGCAAGCTGGAACGCGACATCAAGGCTAAGCAAGCGGAAATCCATTCGACCGATCAGCAAGTGGCGACGATGTTCGGTGACGGTAAAGATGTGAACTCGCAGAACCGCACGAAGATCACGGCACTGACGCAGCAACTGCAAGAGCTCGATTCGCAGATGGACCAGATGACGGCGGGCGTCGTATCGCCGAAAGAAATGGCCAAGCTTATCGAGCAAATGCTGACGCGCAATAAGCACCTCGAGCTGGTAAAGCTCGAAGCGCTACCGGCGACGCCGGTGGACGATGGTGCGGCGCCGGCGACCGCCGGCAACAACGCATTACCGGCGACCGACGTGACGGTGTATCGCCATGGCATGCGGGTCGAATTCAAAGGCGGCTATTTCGACATCGTCGAATACTTGAAAACGCTTGAAGGATTGCCGTGGAAAGTTTTCTGGGGCGAGGTAAAGCTCGAACCGGATAAACACCCGGTATCGAAAGTGAGCCTGGTGATCTATACCTTGAGCCGGCACCCCGGCTGGATCGGTCTGTGATGCGGCGTCTGGCGAAATTCGTGGTGACGGTCAGTGCGGCGCTGTTTGCCGTTCCGCTGTTGGCAGAAACGTTATCCGATCCGACGCGACCATTGGACAGCGCGCCGGCAGTCGGCTCCTCGGCCACAACGGCTGCCGCTGCGCCGAGCGGGCCAGTGCTGCAATCGACGTTGATCTCGCCGCTACGGCGATCGGCGGTGATTAGCGGCCGCACGGTAAAGATTGGCGACACCGTCGACGGGGCGAAGGTAGTCGATATTCAGTCATATGAGGTGCGGTTGCGTCGTGGCGGGCGGGAGGCATCGTTGCGGTTGCTGCCAAAGTTAGCCAAAGAACAAGGTAAGACCGAATGAAATCAACAAGACCTAATCTGCTGTCTGCCTGGTTGCTGGCCACGGCCTTAGTGGCCGGTTGCCAGAGCAACCCAGCGCAGTGGAACGATCAGGTGCGGGGCACAATCGACACCAGCCTGCAACAGGCACAACCGAAAGATACAAAAACCGGCGTCCCGAGCGACGTGACGCAAGAGCTGTTGCCGCCGCTCGAGATTACGGTCGAAGGCGGTCAGGCGACGCCGGTCGAGCCGCGGTTCGATCTGTCGGTCGCGAATGCGTCGGCACGTCAAGTATTCATGGGCATCGTCGAAGGCACACCGTACGACATCGTGCTGCAGCCGGATGTCGGCGGCACGGTAACGTTGAACCTCAAGAATGTGACGGTACCCGAGGCGCTGAACGCGTTGCGCGATGCCTATGGCTACGAGTATCGGCGCGACGGCAATCGCTTCTTCATTCTCGGACGCGAGTTGCAGACGCGTATCTTCACCGTCAATTACCTCAACCTAACGCGCAAAGGTAAATCCGATACGCACGTGAAGAGCGGCGATATCAGCGGCATGACCAGCGGTTCGTCGGGCAGCGGTTCCGGCGGTACCGGTACTTCCAACATCGAGGTCGAGACCCAATCGCAATCCGATTTCTGGAAAGAACTCGGCGAGACGCTCAAGGCCATCGTCGGCGGCAGTGGCGATCACCGCGTTGTCATCAATGCGCAGGCCGGTCTCGTCGTCGTGCGGGCGATGCCGGACGAGTTGCGCTTAGTCGAGAATTATTTGGGCGCGACCCATGCCAGCATTCAGCGTCAGGTTGTGTTGGAAGCGAAGATCATCGAAGTCGAGCTTAACGATCGGTTTCAAACCGGTATCAACTGGGCCCGAATCGGTACCAACTCTTCGTTCAGCCAGACCGGCGGCGGTACCGCCACCAGTGCGAGCGGCTGGCTTGGCGACATCGCCGGTAATTCTGGCAATCTCGATCCTTCCAGTCTGTTCAGTAACACCGACGCCTCGGCGTTCGGCGGTATCTTCAGTCTGGCGGTGAAGTCGGGTAACTTCGCCGCTTTCGTCGAGCTGCTAAAAACCCAGGGCCAGGTGCAAGTGTTGTCGAGCCCGCGTGTGTCGACCGTCAACAACCAGAAGGCGGTCATTAAAGTCGGCGGCGACGACTTTTTCGTCACCAGTGTCACCAGCGCCAGCTCGAGCTCGACCAGCTCCTCGGGCCCATCGATCGAGCTGACATCGTTCTTCTCCGGTATTGCACTCGACGTGACGCCGCAGATCGACGAGAACAACAATATCGTGCTGCATATCCATCCGTCGGTAAGCACGGTGACTGAAAAGAACAAGACCGTCACCATCAGCGGCGAGGGCTTCGTCCTGCCGCTCGCCTCCAGCGCAATTCAAGAATCCGACAATATCGTTCGCGCGCAGAGCTCGCAGATCATCGTCATCGGTGGCCTGATGAAGGAAGCGAGCACCGAAGACAACGCCTCGGTGCCGTTGCTCGGCGACATTCCGGTGCTCGGCAATCTGTTCAAGCACAAGAAGATCACGCGCGTGAAGCGCGAACTGGTGATCCTGTTGAAGCCGACGATCATCAACACTCCCGACCAGTGGGGCAACGAGGTCAAGGATGCGCAAGAGCGCATCAAGAAGATCAAGCTAGGAAGCTGATCAGGGCGGAGACGAATGTACCAAGAACATTTCGGGTTACGTGAGTCTCCTTTTACGATCACGCCCGACACCAGTTTTTATTTCGCTCACTCTTCGCACCAGGAGGCGTTGAATACGTTGCTGGTCGCCGTGCGCAGCGGCGAAGGTTTCATCAAAGTCGTCGGCGAGGTCGGTACCGGCAAGACGATTTTGTGCCGCAAGTTCCTCGACGCGCTCGATCGCGAAAGCTACATCACCGCTTATATCCCGAATCCATACCTGGGGCCGAACACGCTGTTGCTGGCGGTCGCCGACGAGCTCGGTATTTCTTACTCGTCGCAGATCAATCAGCATCAGTTGCTCAAGTTGTTGACGAAATTCCTGATCGACAGTTATGCCGAGCATCGGCGCGTCGTGCTTTGTCTCGACGAAGCGCAAGCGATGCCGGTCGAGACGCTCGAAGCGATTCGCTTGTTGACCAACCTCGAAACCGAACGCCGCAAGTTGCTGCAGGTGGTGTTGTTCGGCCAGCCAGAGCTCGACGTCAAACTCGACAATCCGGCGATCCGGCAATTGAAGCAGCGCGTCACGTTTTCCTGCCGACTGCGACCGCTCGACTTGAGCGATGTCGAATTTTATTTAGCGCATCGATTGACGATCGCCGGTTACCGCGGGCCGCGCGTGTTTGCCAAGGCGGCGGTCAAGCGATTACATCGTGCCAGCGACGGCGTACCGCGGTTGATCAATATTTTGGCGCACAAGGCGCTGATGGCGGCGTTCGGGGAGGGCGTGCGCGAGATCGGCGATGCGCACGTACGGCTCGCGATCGCTGACACCGAATCGATCGGTTTTCGTAAGCGGCTGCGGTCGCGCTTGCTGCGTTACATTCTAGGATTGACGCCGGTGGCGCTACTGGGTGTTGCCGTGCTGGTGTGGAGCAGTTGGCTATGAGCGTTATCAATAAGATGTTGCAGGATCTGGAGACGCGGCAGCAGGATGCCGCGCCGACCCATGCCAAAGGGGTTTATCAGGATTTGCGCCCGGTTCGATCCGCGCAGCGCCAAAGTGCGCGCCGTTTATTGACGGTGCTTGGTGCGGTGGCGGCGGTGGCAGTGGCGTTGTATTTCGGAGCTGGGTATTTCGGTATCGGTATTACCGCACCGCCGATGACAGCCGCTGTGCCAATGTCGCCGCCGGTTGCGCCGATAGCGAAAGTTGCCGCCAGCGCGGCACCAGCGCCGACAGTTCAGGCAATGCCGGTGCCGGTAGCTCCAGCTGTTGCCGAGCCGCCGCCCGTGCTCGTGACGGTAGCGGTGGCCGCGCCGGAACCGACACCGGAAGTTGTAGCAGCGGTGGTGGAAACGTCAGCCGTCGAAGCGGCAGCGCCGGTTGAAGTGCCGATAGCGGTTGAGTCGATGACGGCCGCGCCTGCCGAACCCGCGGTTGTGCCCGCCGCACGCAAAGAGAAACGAGTGGCAACGCCGCGCGTTGCCGCCGCTGAACCGGACGCGGAAGAAATTGGCGTCGTCGATAAGAAAGTTCGGCCGCTGACGGCTGAGGAGCGGGCCGAAGCCGGCTATCGGCAGGCCGTGCGATTGCTCGATCAAGGTCGCGGCGACGAGGCGACGCGTTATTTGCGCGACGCGTTAGCGGCGCAGCCGACTCATATTAAAGCGCGCGAGCTTGCCGCCGGTGTGGCGTTGCAAACGGGTCACTGGCAGGACGCGCAGCGGTTGCTGGAGCAGGGGTTGGAGCAGGTGCCGAAGCATCCGCTCTTTGCGCGGCTGCTGGCGCGGGTCTATGTCGAGCGCGGTGCCGATGCTAAGGCGTTGACGGTAATGGAGAGTGCGGTGTCTGCTGCCGGTAACGATGCCGATTTTTATTCGTTTCTCGGTACGCTGTATCAGCGTGCCGCTCGCCATGGCGATGCGCTCAAGGCATTTGAGCACGTGTTGGCGCAGCGGCCGGGCGATGGGCGTTCGTGGGTGAGCTTCGGTATTTCGCTTGAAGGGACGCAGCAGTGGCAGGCGGCGGCCGAGGCGTATCAGCGCGCCAAAGACAGTGGTGGGTTGACGGCGCCGTTGGCGCGGTATGCTGAGCAGCGGATTGTGGCGCTTAAAGATCGATAGGGTTGAATCGCCCCGTTGGGGCGATGATGGTCGATGTAATAAATATAAGCAGCGGGATGCTCCGCCCCGCAACCCAGGGTTACTTTTCTTTGCGGGTGGTCGCTCCTGCGCATCCTGCGCTCGCGACATTCGTACGTCCCTGTACAGCACCCGAAAAGTCACCAAAAGAAAGCACCCCCCGGGGTGGCGCAAAACCTTCCTGCGCTTCTCACTTTTGGCTCACTAACTATGTCTGGCACAGTACATCCCTGTACTGAGCCAGACCGCGCGCTTCCTGCGCGCTCGAGGCCAAAAGTTGCGATGCTCGGAATGCGCCACACGGGGATTAACAGCAACAACAACTGCAAAAACCCATTTAACTCACCCCCCTCCCTAGCCCTCCCCCGCTGTGGCGGGGGAGGGAATGGATCGGTGGCGGCGCGTGTAGGGAGTCACTGATGGCCTAGTCGTTTTTGCTTTTGCTTTTCATCCCCTCCCCTGCGAAGCGGGGGGTGAGGCGGAGTTTTCGTGAGTGTCCGGTGGACACTCACGCCGCTGAACGGGCGCGCTGAAGTCGCGCGCGCTGGGCGGGAATGGTTAGGGTGGGGGCGGTTGTGTTCGCCTAATCAATTACGCTCGCGCCACCACCCACACCTCAATACGGTTCGCACCTGCTCTCAGCAAACAACGCGCAAGTGCGTTAGCAGTAGCGCCTGATGTCATCACATCGTCCACTATCGCCAAGCGCAGTCCGTCTAATGATCCGTCGACGGCGAATGCATCACGTACGTTTTTTTCACGCTCGTTGAATTTCAATTCGATCTGCGGACGAGTTGCGCGGATGCGTTTGATGTTGCGTCGGAGGGGTAGGCGGAGGGCCTTGGCGAGTGGGCGCGCGAGTTCCAACGATTGATTGTAACCGCGCGAACGTAAACGTGTGCGGTGCAAGGGTACGGGAACGATAGCGTCGATCTCGCTGGCGTTAGCGGCGATGTGCTCGTTGAGGTAGCGGCCGAGGAGGGCGGCCCAGTCGAGGCGGCCGTTGTATTTAGCGCCTTGGATTAAGCGGTCGATGGGGGGTGCATAGCGAAATGGAGCGAGCACGCGTGTGTAGGCGGGTGTGTCTTGTTGGCAGCGGCCGCAGGCGTTGGAATTATCGATTGGTGGATCGTAGGGTGTTGCGCAACGTGGGCAATGAGTGCTGAGTGTCGGTAACGTATTTGTGCAACCGTCACAGAGATCGCGCGCGCGTGAAATCGATTGGCTGCAAAGCGGGCAGGTCTTTGGTAGCAGCCATTCCTGCAAATATTTTAAGCGATTGTAAACCAGCACAATTTTTTCCGTTGACTGTGAAATCCCTGGCTCTAAACTGAGCGCCCGCCTCGTTGGCGGTTATTGAGACTTTAACCGAATGTCGAATCCGAGGGACCTCGAAGCCTATTTAGACGAGCGCCGGGCGCAAGGGCTTTATCGTACGCGCCTGACCGTCGAGTCGCCCGGGGTGGAGCTGCAACTTGGCAATGAACGCTTATTGGCGTTCTGTAGCAACGACTACCTCGGACTGGCGACGCATCCGGATGTCATTGCGGCGTTCCAACGGGGAGCTGCCCAGTACGGCGTCGGCGCGGGTGCGTCCCATCTCGTTAGTGGCCATAGCCGGGCGCATGCGGCGCTCGAAGAGGAGCTGGCCGACTTCGTTGGAAGTGAGCGTACACTCCTGTTTTCTACCGGATACATGGCCAATCTTGGTGTCGTTACCGCTTTAATGCAGCGGCACGACCCCATTTACGAGGACCGGCTCAACCATGCCTCATTGATCGATGCTGCCCGGCTAGCGCGGGCGCGGGTGAAGCGATATCCGCATGTCGATTCCGATCAACTGCGCGGCGCGTTAGAGCAGCAGCCCGGCGGTACAAAGCTGATTACCACCGACGCCGTCTTCAGCATGGACGGCGATCTCGCACCGTTGCCGGCGTTACTGCAGCTTGCACAGGACCACGGTGCTTACTTATTGGCCGACGACGCGCACGGTCTGGGGGTACTTGGTGCTCATGGACGGGGGTCGTTCGAGCACTTTGGGCTGGCGATAAAGTCGCCTGTCATCTTGATGGATACGCTCGGTAAAGCCATGGGGACATTCGGGGCATTCGTTGCTGGCGATGCGGTATTAATCGAGACACTGATCCAGCAGGCGCGTACCTATACCTATACTACTGCGCTGCCGCCGGCAGTCGCCGAAGCTACGCGCGCTAGCTTGAAGCTGGTGCAAAGCGAACCGTGGCGGCGGACGCGGCTGCGGGAATTGGTCGCGCGATTCCGCCGTGGCGCTAGCGAGCTCGGTTTCGCGCTCGCGCCGAGTGATACACCGATCCAGCCGTTGATCTTAGGTAGTGCCAATCGGGCGCTGGCCGTGGCCGCGCACTTGCGTGCTTCCGGTATCTGGGTGCCGGCCATTCGGCCGCCGACGGTGCCGGCAGGCGCGGCGCGCTTGCGCATTACCTTCTCCAGTGCTCACGACGACGCGCATGTCGACCGTTTGCTGGAAGCGCTCGCGCAGTTTATGTCGAGCGACGATGTTGCACATTGAGCAGCAAGGTGCGGGCGCCGACGTCGTGTTGGTTCACGGCTGGGGATTGCACGGCGGGGTGTGGTCGTCGGTGGCCGAGCGACTTGCCCATCGCTTTCGCGTCACGAGGGTCGATTTACCGGGCCATGGTCGCAGCCCGATGCCGCAACAACCGTTCACGTTGCCAACCTTGGTCGATGCATTGCTCGCGGTATGTCCGCCACGCGCAGTTTGGGTCGGCTGGTCGTTAGGCGGTCTGGCGGCGATGGCAGCAGCGTTGCAGCGCCCCGAGGCAATTGCACGGCTCGTGCTCGTCGCCGCTACGCCGCATTTCGTATGCAGCGATGATTGGCCACACGGCATGGCGCCGGAAGTGTTCGCTGAATTCAAGCGCGACATCGAAGTCGATAGCGCGCGCACCTTGCGACGGTTTTTGAGTTTGCAATTCGGTAGTAGCGATGCCGAGCGCGCCGGTTTGCGCCAGTTACGCCGCGCATTGATGCAACACGGTGCGCCGGCGTTGGCCGCGTTGCGCGCGGGTTTGGCGATCTTGCAGACGGCCGATCTGCGTGCCGCGTTGTCGCGCATCGATGTGCCGACGCTGGTGATGCACGGTGCGGAGGATCGGCTAACGCCGATCTCGACCGGCGATTATCTGGTGCGCACGTTACCGCGGGCGCGGCTGCAGCGTTTTGCCGATGCCGGGCATGCGCCATTCCTGTCGCAGGCCGATAAATTTATCGAAACTATCGAGAAATTTTTGAATGACTGAGCGTTCGCTCCCTGACATGCCGGCACCGTCGCCGTTCGTCCTTAATAAGCGCCATTTGCGCGCGCACTTCGAGCGCGCTGCCGTGACCTATGAGGCGGCGGCGGTGTTGCAACGGCAAGTAGCGGACAACATGTTGACGCGGCTCGATGCGATCAAGCATCCGCCGGCACGTATTCTCGACGCCGGTTGCGGCACCGGCTATGGCACACGCACGCTGGCGCGCCGTTATCGGTCGGCATCGCTTACCGGCGTCGATCTGGCGCAGGCGATGACGGCGCAAGCACGGCGTGCGACCGGTTGGTTCGGTCAAAAGCGTTTCGTTTGTGCCGATGCCGAACGTTTGCCGTTCGCCGGCGAAGCGTTCGATATGGTGTGGTCGAACCTCATGTTGCAATGGTGCGATCCGGCAGCGGCGCTGGCCGAGTTCCTGCGGGTGTTGGCGCCGAGTGGATTGCTGATGTTCACCACCTTCGGTCCCGATACCTTGCGCGAGTTGAAAGCGGCCTGGCGCGGAATCGATAACGCCGGCCACGTGCACGGCTTTCTCGATATGCATGATCTCGGCGATGCTCTGGTGCGCGCCGGTTTTGCCGATCCGGTAATGGACGTCGAGCACTACACGCTTACGTATGCCGATGTCGACGGGGTGTTAGGCGATCTCAAGGCGATCGGTGCCGGCAATGCGCAGCGCACTCGGTCGCGCGGTCTAACCGGGCGCGATCGCTTTCGGCGCTTTCGTATGGCCTACGAAGCGATGGCGCAAGACGGGCGTATTCCAGCGACGTATGAAGTCGTGTACGGCCATGCTTGGGTACCGGCGGTGCGCTTGCAGCGCCACGGCGCGACCGCGACGATTCCGCTTAGCCAAATTCGGCGGCGGCGATGATCGGCGGCTGGTTTGTGACCGGCACCGGCACCGGTGTCGGTAAGACCCAAGTCGCCGAAGCGTTGTTATGTGCGCTGGTGGCGAGCGGCCGGCGGGCTGTTGGTATGAAGCCGGTGGCGAGTGGTTGCCGGCAGACGGCCGCCGGCTTGCGGTCGGACGATGCCGAGCGCTTGCAAGCGGCATCGGCATTCATGGCCGACTACCGCGATGTTAATCCTTACGCGTTTTTGCCGCCGATCGCACCGCATGTAGCGGCCGAACGCATCGGGGTGACGATGCAGGCGCAAGTGGTGCAGCAGCACTTCGAGCGGTTGGCGGCGGCTGCCGACTGGCTGGTGGTGGAAGGCGTGGGTGGCTGGCGGGTGCCGTTCGATAGCACTCTTTATATGAGCGACATCGCGCGCGTGATCGGCTTGCCGGTGGTGCTCGTCGTCGGCGTGCGTTTGGGCTGTATCAACCATGCGCTGCTAACCGCCGGGGCGATTCGCGGTGATGGTTGTGCCTTCGCCGGTTGGGTTGCCAATCAGCTCGATCCCATGTTCGACAGCGGTGGTGAAACTATCACCGCCCTTAGTCATTATCTTGGTACTCCTCCGCTAACTATTGTCGGGCATCAACCCGCCGGCACTAAATGGCGTACCGAAGGTGTGGCGATGGTGTCGCAGCTGCTCGGGTAATTCCCGATTAATTTTATTTTGCGCCGCGTCGTACACTGGTTGAGATAAGTCACAAGCGACCAGCGGGGAGGGCGCATGGTAACTACTGCCTTTAAACAGCTTGCGAGACAGACGCTCGCGCAAAAGCCATGGGTCTGGGACCTTCTTCGTCGTTATGTTCGCTATTCGCCGCGAACGCTGGTGTTGTCGGAAATCAACGAACGTGTGAACCGGTTTTTTCGGCACCAGGCACATCGTTTTATCGCCCGCACTCAATTCGGTTGTCTCATCGCCGGCGAAACGCGCGACATCGTGCAACGCTACGTTTTTCTGTATGGCCGTTGGGAGCCGAACCTGACGAGCTGGTTCATCGACCGTCTTAAGCGCGACGATGTCTTCATCGATGTCGGTGCGAACATTGGCTACTACTCATTGTTGGCCTCGACGGTTATCGGCGATCGCGGCCGCGTGGTCGCGATTGAAGCGTCGCCCAGCATATTCGAGCAGTTGCGCGCCAATATTTCGCTCAACTCGGCGAGCAATATTCGTGCGCTGCACTGTGCCGCCGCCGCCGTCAGCGGCACGCTGCGTTTGTTCCGCGCGCCGGCATTCAATCTTGGCGCCAGTTCGACCTATGACGATATCGGATTCGAGGACGAAGGTGTTGTCGATGCGCGGCCGTTGCACGAGTTGCTGACGCCCGACGACATCGCGCGTGCGCGCGTGATCAAGATCGATGTCGAGGGCGCCGAAATCGGCGTGGTCAAAGGAATGTTGCCGCTGTTGCCGGCCGCACGGCCGGAGCTCGAAATCGTGATCGAAGTTGGCGGTGGTCCTAAAGGATCGCCGACGGCGGCCGAGTCGGCGATGGCGATTGTGCCGATGTTGGCCGACGAAGGTTTCAATGTGTATCGCATCACCAACGACTACGGGGCGCATGCCTATGCCCGAGCGCGACGACCGGCGCGTCCGCAGCGCATTTGGAATGTGGAGGAAATTTCCGAGGAATGCGATCTGGTATTTTCTCGTATCAGCGCTGCGGCGCTATGAACGAGTAACCGACGGTAGCGCGCCCACGCTGCCGCATTTATAGACATCCGTATCGATTCCATGTAATCGGGGTGAAATGAAAAAGGCGGCGGCTATCCAGTGCGTCTTTCTTGCTAGCAACATAAACAGCAGCACAAGCGGGCATACTAAAAATAAAAATGAGGGAAGTGTCGCTTGAATCTGAGTGTTGTGATTGCCTGCTATAACGCCGAGACCACGCTCGGCGAACAGCTTGAGTCATTGGCCCAGCAGCGTTGGTCGGAACCGTGGGAAGTGATCGTCGTCAACAACCGATGCACCGATCAATCGATGGTTGTTGTTGACCGCTATCGCGATCGCCTACCAAACTTACGCACCGTCAATGCCTTTGCCCGGCAAGGAGCGGCGCATGCCATGAATGAAGGTGTGCGCGCTGCCCGTAGTTCCGCCATCGCCTTTTGTGATGCCGATGACATCGTTGCCGACGGATGGGTGGCAGCGATGGGCGAAGGGCTCAAGCAAAATGCCTTCGTCTCCGGCCCGTTCGAGGTCGAGCGCCTCAACAACACGCCCTTGTCACGCAATCGGCGTAATCCCCAACCCGAAGGCATTCAGAAGTACGAACCCCCGTTCTTACCGCATGCCGGCTGCGGCAACATGGGTGTACAGCGCGCCGTGTTCGACGCCGTTGGCGGATTCGACGAGAAACTGCTCGTCATGTTCGACATCGATTTTTGTTGGAAGATTCAACTAAGCGGTGTGCCGTTGACGCCGCTGCCCAACGCGATATTGCACGTACGCTATCGCAGTTCTGTTCGCCGGCTACTGCGGCAGGCACGCAAGTACGCAGAGTACGATGTGGCATTGTATAAGCGCTATCGACTCCATGGCCTTAAAAGGCAGAGTCGCAAACGAGTCATCAGTTGCTGGATTTGGCTGGTGAGGGAATTCCCGGCCTTGCTGGATCCTAACACCCGCGGGCGCTATCTTTGGGAACTCGGCTGGCGTACCGGTCGACTCTATGGATCCATTAAATATCGGGTGTGGGCCCTTTGATCGTTTCGTGGCGCAAACACAATCCTTTCCAACGGCGTTCATGCGTCGTAAACGCCGAGAGGCGGCCACCATGAAAGTGGTATCGACGTGCCTTACAAGTCTTCGGAAAATGCGATAGCAGCGGCCGTTTGCTAACCGAGTTTCACGTTCTGTGAACACCCGGCAATGTTCAGCGCGGCGGTGTCTTTCGCCCGACAGCTGGGCACAAGTTGCAAAACATTCCGAAAAATTCGCCGATAGAATTGCGCAAGCATTACTAAAAAGAACCAGCCACGGACACCAGGGAGGAAGGCCATGCAGATAATCACACCGAGTTACTCGTTCATCTCCGAGCAGTGCCAGTCGCGACCCGCATGCGCGGTTCATAACTACTCGTCTAAAAATTATTTCGGGAGAACACGACCCATGGAAAAACCCGCCGCCCGTATCGGCAATTTCATCAAACACGGCTCCATCACCGTTGGGTTCCACTAACCCTCCACCATCGGCAGTCGACAGGGGTACGGTTTCGCCGCCCGTCGGCTTGCTGTCAACAATTAAGGATAGACAACGCCGCGTCGCCCATGTCGACGACTCGCTGTGGCGACCGCTAAGGAGAAAACGAAATGTCGATGTTCATGTTTTATTCGGGCATCACGCAGGGAAACGCCAGCGATGCCGCCGGACATAAAAACTGGATTCCGATCTTAGAATTCGAGTGGGGCTCAAGCCGTCAGATCACGTCGGCCACCTCGACCCAGCGAGACCGCGAGTCAACCAACGCTCGCATCAGTGACTTAAAAATCCACAAGTGGATGGATTCATCGACACCGAAATTGTTCTTGGAAGCGTGTTGTGGAACGGGAAAGAACGTCATTCTGAGGCTGACCAAAACCGGCACAGGATCGGGCGCTGACGTGTATATGGAGTACAAACTGGTGCGACACGAGGCTGTGTCGTGAAGTTGTTTTCCCAAGGAGGGAGAAAACCACCGGTGTCACCCGGTGAAGCTAGGGATCTGAATCAAGTAGCGATCCTAACAATGTAACGAAGCGCCGTCATGG